>NZ_JBIUVW010000030.1:0-73374 GCF_044743155.1 Pseudomonas sp. NPDC087697
GCTGTTGCACTTCGTTTACGGCGTGCTCAAGTCGGGTCAACCCTTTGACCCGAAACTTGCGCTTGCCCGGTGAGGCTCAAGACGGTATCTACAGGAGCAGGGCATCGTCGGTGCTTATTGCATAGCGATGCTGTAACCGTCGAAAGCGGTTTGCTGGTGAAGCGCGGTAACGATGGCCTTGCGCGTAGCCGGTTGCTCGGCGCCAGAGTTGTCGATAAACGGTATGGGCGAGGAAGATGTGCCGTTTCTGACGGACTGCATAAGACTGAAATCGGGTACACAGCATTGAGAATTGGCTGCTCCAAACCGGTCATAAACCTACCCGCGGACCGACGGTGACGTGGCAATTTTCTGGTTAAGACAAGCACAGGACATCAACCCAATGCAGTCACACGAGGTGGGAAAGTGGTTAGCTCATGTGCAGCCAGACCGGTCATGGAACCTCGCCCTCTAATT
Source organism: Pseudomonas sp. NPDC087697 (assembly GCF_044743155.1). Classification (NCBI taxonomy): domain Bacteria; kingdom Pseudomonadati; phylum Pseudomonadota; class Gammaproteobacteria; order Pseudomonadales; family Pseudomonadaceae; genus Pseudomonas; species Pseudomonas sp. NPDC087697. Next base: position 457 of record NZ_JBIUVW010000030.1, read on the forward strand.
CCAGTGCCAACTGACACTCATTTTGAACACGGATAGCGCTGTCTGTCAGTTAAAAGCGCAGTGGAGACCGTCCAGCGATGTCACAAAAACGTTCGCTACTTCGTCTTAAGGGGATCTGCACAAATTTCAGGAGCGCGAAGCATGGATCCTTTTTCACATTGGGCAAACCATGTCCGCCAGCAATATCAGCATGGAAAGATCACTTTGGTCATCTTGATCCTCTTGGGGTTGGGAGGAATCGGTGCGGTCACACAGAGCCTGCTCACCGCAAAAGGGCAAACTGACTACCCCGCCCCGGGTCAAATGGTAAGCGTTGGCGATCATCGCTTGCACATTCATTGTGAAGGCCATGGACAACCCATTGTTCTATTGGAATCTGGTCTCAGCGGGTGGTCCCAGGACTGGGCTTTGGTCCAACCTGAACTTGCCAAGACAACCACCGTTTGTGCCTACGACCGCGCGGGGTATGCCTGGTCTGACGAGTCCCCGACTGCACGCACTGGGTTGCTGGCCGTGGATGATCTGCGCACACTCTTACACAATGCGGATTTGCACGGCCGCATTGTCGTGGTTGGCCATTCATTGGGCGGTTTGTTGGCTCAAATGTTGGCTCAGACCCATCCTGACGAGGTCGCCGGATTGGTGCTCATTGATGCACTGCAGCATGACCAAACATTCAACATGGATCCCGAGGCTCATGCGCGTTACAGTCGCAACATGGATCTCTTGACCAACTCAGCCACTTGGCTGGCACCCTTGGGTTTGACACGGCTTACAAACATGCCAGCGTCAGTGGTATTGGACAAGCTTCCCTTGGCCGAGCAACCAGCCGCCCGTACTCTCGCAATGCAAAGTAAAAACTACCGCGCATTGCGTACCGAATACTTGGCTGTTGATTCGGCCTTGGACGTTGCCCGCAAGCTTCCGTCCATTCCGGCCATGCCCATTGTGGTGCTCAGCACAAATGCACAGAGCGAATTTCCGCCTGGGTGGGAAACCAAATATATGCGCCAGCACTGGATCGATGGTCAACGCGCCTTAGCCCGAGAAACCGGTAGCAAACAAGTGGTGGTGGCAGGCGCTGGTCACTACTTGCAGCTCGAACGCCCCAAGTTGGTCATTGACTCCGTTCTGACAGTCTTGCATGAGGTCCGTAATGCCTCCAAAAATCCTGTGACGCAAGATGGAAACTGACGCAAGCCATTCATTTGAAGATCATCGGGGATATTTGCAAGCACTGGCGTACCGGATGCTGGGCTCTTTCTCCGAAGGGCAGGATGTTGTGCAAGACGCATGGCTGCGCCAAAGTAGAGTAGATCTGACTATGGTGGACCACCCCCGAGCATATCTGTCCCGCATAGTCACCAATCTTTGTCTGGATCGCATGCAGTCTGCGCGTGCACGGCGTGAGCAGTACGTCGGCTGCTGGCTACCGGAACCACTTGAGGATGAGCACTGCGCCTATGACCCGGGTCCAATGGCGAACTTGGAATATGCGCAGAGCATATCCATCGCCTTCATGCTGACCCTTGAGCGGTTGACCATACTTGAACGAGCCGCTTTTCTGCTGCATGACGTATTTGATCAAAGCTATGAGGAAATTTCCCATCGGCTGGCGCGAAGCGAAGCAACATGCCGCCAGTTGGCCGCGCGTGCGCGAAAACTCGTGCAACGCGAAAAATCAATTGTGGATATTGAACAGGAGAAAGCCACCACGCTGCTGAAGGCATTTGTGCAAGCCATTTCAAGCGGTGATGTCGAGAGTCTTGCGCAACTGCTAACTGAGGACGTGGTGATGCTTTCCGACGGTGGCGGTATTGTCACTGCAGTGCCTCGGCCCCTAAATGGCGTGAACTTGATATCAAGGACACTTATTGGTTTCGCAAAATTGTGGCGACCGCAGGATTTCCACTTACGCCTTTCGACTATCAACAGCCTGCCGGCGGTCATCCTCTATAACTTACAAGGTCAGGCCGTCCAAACCACCGCGCTGAGCTTCAATGACAATGGTCAGATCAAAGCAATCTATGCGATGCGCAATCCACAGAAATTGGCCCATCTAAACCTACTCCCGAGTTAGATGACCGGTTGCTCGCCACATTGTCGGTCCAGGTGGGCGTTCAGCCAAAAAACGACACGGCCGCCATAAAAATGCGGTTTTCAACAGCCGTCAACACGTGGAACTGCTCGCCAGGGATGCCACGGTAAACGTAAAGCCCATCTAACGGTACGTGGGGTTCATGGGTCGCTTACGGTCAAAAGATCGCAGCCTGCGGCAGCTCCTACAGGAGCCGGGTGTCGTCGGTGCTTACTGCGCAGCGATGCTGTAACCCTCAAACGCCGTCTGCTGTTGCAGGGCGATAACGATGGCTTTGCGCGTAGCCGGTTGCTCGGCGCCAGCATTGTCGATGAACGTCTCGCTTTCCAGCTCCGCCTCATCGCCTTCACCGACAAAGGTGAAACCGAGGAATTCGAAGGCTTCGCGGTCGGCGTTCGGTTTAACCCGTGGGTTGCGCAGTGGCAGGCTGACGCTGACGCCGTCCTTGCTGATGCTGAACACTTCGATGTCTTTCTTGGCGCGGGCAGCTTTGCTTTTGCCGCTGCTCGGGTTGCTGATCGCTTGATGGGTCTGGTTCAGCACTTTCAGCGCCAGGCCGTAGACCAGTTCCTGAAAGCTTGGGTCATCCTTGAAGCTCGACAGAATCCGGCTGATCGGGAACTTGCTGCTCAGGTCTTCCAGGGCGGCGATATCGGCGGCCTCGGCGTCCTTGAGCTGTTTGAGTTCGCCCATCAGTTCGTAGGCTTTGTCGTCGTCGAAGCGGTCGTGAGCCTGGCGGATGGCCGTGCGCAACTCGCGAATCTGGTCGCTTTCTTTCGAGGTGTGGAAGGCGTCCAGGACCATCTCGCTGATGGTTTTGGCCTGCGGCACGTGTTGTGAAAGATTGATGGAGTTTTCGTATTCCGCTTTGGACGACAAGGTGATTACGGATTCAGCGGTGTTGGAATCTGGCATTGAAATTTCACTACTTCTTTAAACAGAATTTGAGACGAGAACGGCGTCGGCGTTTTCGGGTCGCTTAATCTATTGGACCGCTGCGGTGTTGTCACGAGGCAACGGACGATTAGGACCACGCGGCGACCCATGTGACAGCAACACGGGCGAAACATTGCGCAAAAAAAGCCCCGCGCTCGATCCGAAGGCAGGGCTAAAGGGAGGCCGGTGGGCAAACCGTAATGCCGGTAAGTTAAGCCGCTACACGATCCGTAGCAGCTGGCGAAGCCTGCGTTCGGCTGCGCCAGCTGCTACGGGGAATGTGCCGAGCCTGAAGTCCCTTTACTTACCGGCATTAGGGCAAGCGGTATTCAGTTCATCTCGGCGACCAAGACTTCAACCATCTCACGGGCGCTCATTTCCCGTGCCAGCGCGGCACCCTGGCCAGCCCACTGCACCGCGAACTCGTTGCAACCCTTGGCACTCGCGGCTGCGTGCAGGGCTTTGGCGGCGTCGTAAGTCAGCGGGTACGCCGGGCATTGCGGTGCGCTGGCGGCGTCGAGGTCGGTGATCAGGCGGTTGACCATGCCCCGCGCCGGTCGTCCGGAAATCGCGCTGGTGATGCGTGTGTGGGCGGCTTTCGGGCTTTTCAGGTCGGCGCGGTAGCGCGGGTTGGCAGCGGACTCGGGGCACAGGATAAACGCGGTGCCCAACTGCGCACCTTGTGCGCCGAGTTTGAGCATGGCGCTGATCGACTGCCCGTCCATGATCCCGCCTGCGGCGATGATCGGGATCGAACGCTGCTGGCTGAGGGTTCTGACCAGCGCCAGGGTTCCGGTCAGAGCGTCCTGCTGCGGGTTGAACACGCCGCGATGGCCGCCGGCTTCGACGCCTTGGGCGATAATCGCGTCGAGGCCGGCGCGTTCGATCAGCTCGGCTTCGTGTGGATCGGTCGCGGTGGCCAGCAGCACAATGCCAGCCCTCTTCAAGGCATCGATCCAGGAAGCTGGCGGCAGACCGAAATGAAAGCTGACCACGGCCGGACGTTCCACCAGCAGCAGTTCGAGCATGTCCGGGTCATCGAGGAAACTGGTGTAGATCTCATTCAGCGTGGTGGGCTTCGAGGCGTCGAACTCGGCAAACAGCGGTTGCAGGTGATTCAGCCACTCGGTCTGCAGGCTCAGGTCCGGCTCGGGCGGGCGATGGCAGAACAGGTTGACGTTGAAGGGGTTGCGGGTCAGTGCACGGGTGTCGGCAATCATCGTCTTGGCCTGATTGACGTTGCTCGCGCCCAGCCCGATCGAGCCCAAGGCGCCGGCATTCGACACCGCCGCCGCGAGTGCCGGGGTGGACACGCCAACCATGGGCGCCTGGATGATTGGATACTGGACGCCGAGCAGTTCCGTCAGCGTCAGGTTTATAGGGTTGAGGTGCTCATTCATACGCCAAGGTCCTTTCCCGATTGTTGGCGGCCGACGAATCAACGACGTAGGCGGCCGGTTTTTTCGCGATTTGCGCTGCGTTGATCTGCCGGAACAACTCGCCCACGCTGCGCCCGGCGTCCACCAGTGCGGTGGAATTCACGAACGGTCGCGGGACGATGTAGGTGTAGAACTTGGCGCCTTCGCAGATCGTCCCCAATGCCCAGGTATTGCTCAGCGGTTTGCCGTTCAGCGGGACGATGTGCAGGCCTTCATCGACATCGATGCCGCTGACCTCCATGCCCTGATTGGTGAACGGGCGAACCAGGCCTTTCTCCAGCAGGCGATAGAGCAGTGGTGATTTGTCCTGGTTGGGCGACGACTTCGGCACCCGAGCGCGAATCAGCACATCGGCGCGGAACTCGCGGTCGGGCAGGCTCGTGCTTTTGATCACGAACGAATACGACGCGCTGTCCATGTACGCACGGGCCCCCGGGCCGAAGCTGACCATCAGGTAGCCCGCACGCATCAGCGCGAGCATTTCTTCGGTGCGTTGCAGTGGCGGGCCAACGGCCAGGCGGTTCATCACCGGGATGAACTCGCTCATAAAGCGCTTGTGCGACGCGGCCGACAGCGCGCCGAAATCGACTACTCGACGCAAGTTGTCGCGAATGTCGCGCAGCACATCGCACGCGGCCTTGATCGGGCTTTCGCAATTGCCTTCACGCGCTTCGGCCAGGTCTTGCTCCAGGTAGTCGGTCAGCCACTGATGGAAGTGTTCCTTGCTGGCCAGGTCGTTGCGGCTGATGGGGTTGGCGAGTTTGTCCCAGGAAAACTGCGGAATCTGTGGGCAGCATTGGCGCAGCACGTTTTCAGCTGCGGGCGTGTCGAGATGGACCAGGGTGGTGTCGAGCAACTCGGCGAAGGAGCTGCCATGCAACCGGGTGGCATGGGACAAGTAATAAGCGTGAGCCATGTCGCGCAGAATCAGCGGGAAGATATGGCCGTGGAAATCGAGCTCACCAGGCTGGTGGGTCTGCTTCCATTTATTGATCCGGTCGAGGGTCAGGAACCGTGCCTGGTATTGGCCCGAGACACCCTTCTGGTTCACCGCGCGGGCGGCGAACGGAATTCCGCTGCGCGAGAACAGCGCCAGCGACGGCTCTGTGCCAGACGGTTGATAGTTCAGCACGCCGGTCGCTTCGTCACGCTCGAAGCGGCCACCACGACCCACGGTCAGCGCGGTGATCGCATCGATGGCGGTCAGGCCCATGCCTTCGATAGCCACCGAGGCATCAGGGGCAATCTCGTCGAGTTGCTTGTGGATCGGCAGTGGCCCAGTGACCACGTAGCGCAGGTTGGCGTTGTTGAAACGGTGGGTCGCGACAAAGGCGCGACGGTCGATGTCCAGCGCGTCCGGATGGTTTTCCGAGTGGCCCGTGGTCAGGAACAGGCAGTCGGCGTTAATCGTTTTGCCGTGCGTAGTCTGGATGACAAACGATTGGGTCGCGGTCTGCTCGATATCGGTGGCCGTGCACGTATGCAGGTGCACGTCGCAGTGCTGTTCCAGTCGGTCGATCAGGAACTTGAAGACCCAGTTCAGGTATTCGCCAAAAGCACTGCGTGGCAGGTAGGTGTCGGGCCCCAGCGGTAACGGGTGTTTCCAGTTGCCGACAGCCCATTCGTACAGGCTTGGCCCTTCAATCAACGGCCCGGCGTCGACCACGGTCGGGTCCATGAACAGGGTGATCTGCGACGCTACCGTGTTGAGTTGCAGGTAGTCAGGTTGCGAGGAATGGTGAATGCCTTCGCCCGGTACACCGGGGTCGATGAGATGCACTGCTATTTTCTTGTCGGTTTTCTGATCGCAAGCGTAGGCGGTGATTCGCTCGAGCACATTCAGGCCTCGTGGCCCCATGCCGATAATCGCGATCGCTAGCGTAGCTTGTTGCATCTGCCCAACTCCCTTGTACTTAGAGAGGCGTTTGCTCGACGTTGTGCAGGACATCTCCCAGTTTCAGGTCGTGTTCTGCTCAACATCACCTCATATGCGTTTAAATCCGGGGCAGGATACGCAGCGCAAAAATAGCTTTGCCAACGATTATCCGAGATACTGCGCATCACTTTTCGAGATGTTCGCGTCCAGGGATGGCAGATCCATGCAGCTCAAATCACTGCGTATTTTTTTGGCTGTGGCTGAGACGGGCAGCTTTGTGGCGGCCGCCGAACGCCTGCACACCGTGCAGTCCAACGTCACCGCGCATATCAAGAAGCTCGAAACCGAGTTGGGTGCTCAACTGATCGACCGCAATGGCCGGGCGCGTCTCACCTCCGCCGGTCACGCACTTAGCGAATATGCTGACAGGATTCAGCGAAATCACGACGAGGCTGTAGCCTTTTTCCGAGGCAACCAGTCCCTAAGTGGCGAGTTGCGCATCGGCGCGATGGAGACCACCACGGCGTTTCGCTTGCCGGGGATCCTGGCGAGCTTTCATGGCAAGAACCCGGAAGTCGATATCAAACTTACCACCGGGCCGACGGCAGATCTGGTCAGGGGATTGGCGGAAGGGCGCTTCGATTGCGTGTTTGTGGCCGGCAAAGTCGATCATCGACGGTTCCACATGTACAAAGCCTTCACCGAGGAACTGGTGCTGATTTCCTCCCGGCCGCTGGAGAAAATGCCGCCCAAGGAAACCCTGCTGACGGCAACCTTCCTGGCCTTCCGCCAAGGCTGCAGTTATCGCCACAGTATTGAATTGTTGCTGGCCTCTTGCGGTGTTTCAGCGGTGCGGATCATTGATTTCGGCACGCTGGACGCGATGCTCGGCTGTGTTGCGGCGGGCATGGGTTATGCCGTACTGCCAAAGTCCACGGTCGAGGCTCAGAAGTCGCGCTTCAACATCTACAGCCTCGACCTGCCGGAGCGCTATGCGATCGTCGACACCTATTTTGCGGCGGCGCAGCAGAACACCTGGACGCCGGCCATGGCGTCGTTTTCTGAAACGGTGTGCGATGCGCTGGTGATCACCAACGCTCTGGCCAAGGAACGCCTGCCGATCGCCATCGCACAAAGTGATACGGCTCAGCTCAGGAATTTTTAATGTCCAAGGACACGCTCTCCCTCCACTCTTCTGTGGCGTCGAAGTGGCGGACACGCAGCACCGCGCTGGCGGTGATCGCCACGGCGCTGGTGATGTGGCTGATCGCCAAGGCGCTGGTCATTCCTCACGGCGAGGTGGCGGATGCACTGACCTTCGGCCTGATTGTCGCCGGGCTGGCGCTGACCTTCAGCAGTTGCCTCGGCAAAACATCTGCGCGTCTGGGGCTGGGGTTGCTGGTGATTGTTGCCGCGCTCGCGGTCTTCACCACGATCCCTTTCAACCCGGTGCGCGGTGCCGGTTCGTTTGAAGGGGTGATTTTGCTGTTGCTGGGGATTGGGCAATTGCGCGCTTACCTGGATCGGCAGGACATCAAAGGCCGGATCGAGCGAGCACTCAGCCACCCGGCGGTTCGGCGCAGTGCGCGGCCGATCTTTCTTCTATACAGTGCGATGGCCTTCTTCCTGAGCCTGGCGACCGTGCCCATCGTCGGCTCGCTCACCCGCAGCACCCGCCTGAATCATATGTACCACCTGCGTTTGGCCATGCGTGCGGTATGCGCAACGATGTTCATTGCGCCGACCACCGCAGGGGCGGCGGCGGTCAGCGCGATGTTCCCCGGGCTGAGCTGGTCGCACGCCTTGCTCACCGGGTTGCCGTTGGCGCTGTTGTGCCTGCTGTTCACCCGCAGCGAGTCGGAACCGGCGATCGAACTGGCGCCTGTGGAAAAACACGGTGCTTCCCATGGGCTGATGCTGCCGATGGTCATCTTTATCAGTGTGATCGTGGTCGGCAAGTTGCTGCTCGGTTACACCACGGTGACGACGGTCGCGCTGGCGGTTTCCATCACTGGCGCAGTGTCGCTGCTGGTCAAATACGGTATCGCGGAACTGGCCGCGACCATCGGTGACGGTTTTCAGCGTTCAAGTGCCGAAATCCTCTTGTTCATCGCCTGCGGAGCACTGCAAGTGGCGCTCGGCGCGCCGGAAACCGCACAGTTGTTCAGCCCATTGGGCGGCGACTTCAAACAGCTGTTGAGTTCGGCGCCGGTGCAACTGATGTTGATTCTGGGGCTGATGCCGCTGCTGAGCATCATCGGCATTCACCCGATGATTTTGTTTTCCGGCGCGTTTCCGATCTTTCATCCCATCACCCAACTGCCGGTCACGGTCGAGTATCAGGCGTGGATCGCGATGTTCGTGATCTCGCAACTGATCTCGCCAGTGTCCATCAGCGCCGTGACGGCGGCCGCGTCAGTCAATGAGTCGCCATGGAAGGTCAGTTTTCAAAGCCACGCAAAATTCGCATTGGCGTTTGCCGTGGCCGGGTTTGTGTACATGGTCGCGGTGGCCGGGTAGCTGTTGCGACGTTAAAAAAGCCCACCTTCGGTATGAAGTGCGGGCTTTTCTTTATGCGAGGGAAGTGTTTTTGAGGGCCAGCAACGCCATCAATTCGCGGTACAGCGTGATTGCCCGACCGCAAAAGAGCCCGACCGTAAACCCCGAGGCTGTGCCTGTGAGCCTCAGCATCTGCACACTGGCCGAGCGTTCCGGGTGAACGGCGGCCTGATAACCGATGAAGTATTTCACCGCGAAAAACAGCAGCGAGATGCAGAGGATTTTCCAGGTGCCGGGAACGATCAGCCCTTTACCGTCGCTGTCCAGCGTCAGCCCGCGACGCGAGAACAGCGCAATCGCCGCCAGACTGCCCAGTGCGATGCCGGCAACCCAGCTGCCCAGCGCCAACTCGGCATGCTCGTGGTAGTTCAGCGAAAAGAACGACCAGAGCGTCAGGATGCCCGGTGTGATCAGCAGGGAGAGTTTGCTTTCCCGACTGGGCGTTCTGGCCCTGAACCCGTAATAACAGATCAACAGGAAAACCCCGTAGACCCATAGGGGCGTGCCTTGCAGGGTATCGAGCATCAGCGGATACCCGCGCACGGCTGGAGCAGGGTGGTTGCGTAAAACATGGTCGGCGTCCTTGCATGAGTAGGTGTCAGGGAGACTGGCGGATTATCGCTGGGGCGAATTCAGATTCATCGAGCGAACCGCCAACGCTGCCGCTGTTTCTTCATCCACCGGCAGCGAAAAGCGGAAGGTCGCGCCTTGCCCTGGCACGTCCATCAAGCGAATTTCGCGGCCATGCAGTTGCAGAATCCGCTGCACGATGCGCAATCCCAAACCGCCGTCGCGGCGCGCACCGCCAATGTTGAACGGACGCAGGAACAAGCCTTCGCGCAGCTCGGCGGCGATGCCCGGGCCGCTGTCGCTGACGGTGATCTCGACGAACTTGCCTTGGGGGACGAGGCTTATATCAATCTCCCCGCCGCCGGGTGTGTGGCGCAAAGCGTTGTCGAACAGGTTGGTCAGCACACGCTCGATCAACCCAAGGTCGGCGCAGACCGCTGACACATTCGGTGCGAAGCTTGCCTTGAGTTGCACTTGCCGGGCTTCGGCGGTCAGTTCGAATTTCTGGAAGATGTCCTGCACCAGATCGGTCAGTGAAAAGCGCTCAAGCACCGGTTGGACGAAGCCGTGTTCCAGGCGCACCAGTTCCAGCAACGATTGCGCCAGGCCGCCGACCTTGCGGCTTTGGTCGAGGGCGATGCCCAGGTAGCGGCGGCGCTCGGCCGGGGTCAGGCTGGCATCTTTCAGTGACAGGGTTTCGAGGTAGCCATGCAGCGATGCCAGCGGTGTGCGCAGGTCGTGGGAAATGTTGGCGACCAGCTCGCGGCGCTCCTGATCCTGGCGGGTCAGGGAACGCCATTGTTCGCCCAGACGGTTTTGCATTTGCCGGAAAGCCGCATCGAGCACGGCGATTTCATCGTGACTGGTTAGGTTGTCCGGTGAGCCTGATGGCGCGGGCGAGGGCGGGGCGACTGGTGCTCCGTCGATGTCGAAATGCGCCACCGTGTCGGTCAAGCGGCGTAGCGGTCGGGTGATCAGGGTAAACGCCGTGAGACCGGCGATCAGGCACAGTAACGCGACCATCCCGATCGACCACAGCGCGGTGTTCAGCGCCACGCTGGTGGCCCCGCGTTCGGCGAAGCGGTCATGTTCTTCGCTGAGCAGCACCACGTAGAGATAGCCGACCTGTTGACCGTTGACCTTGAGTGGCGCGGCGCTGAACACCTTGCGCCCGTCGATGCTGCGCGGGTCGTCGCCGAGAATCGGCAGGGCCTCACCGTTGAGCAAGCGCCGCACGGGCGCCAGATTGACCTGCTCGCGACGCAGGTGGCCTTCGGGCGCGGCATTGCCGACCACCCGGCCGCTGCTGTCGAGCAGATAGACCTCGACACTCGGGTTAACCAGCATCAACTGACTGAACAACTCGCGCAGCGCATCGGGTTTCAAGCCGTTGGCATCCATCAACTGGGTGTCGTGGGCAATGTGCTGCGCCAGGTCCCGGGACAAACCTTGCACCACTTCCAGCTCATGCATGTGGTTGGAGCGCACCTGCATCCACACCGAGGTGCCGCTGCACACCAACAGCAACAGGGCAAACACCGCCGACAGGCGCTGGGTGAGTGTCAGTCTCATGGCTGCTCCTGCGCCGGGGCGAATTTATAGCCACGGCCCCACACCGTGAGAATGCGCACCGGTTGCGCCGGGTCGGTTTCGATCTTGGCCCGCAAGCGATTGATGTGAGTATTGACGGTGTGCTCGTAGCCTTCGTGGCTATAACCCCAGACGGCGTTCAGCAGGTCCATGCGCGAGAAGACTTTGCCCGGCTGCCGGGCGAAGAAATACAGCAGATCGAACTCCCGTGGCGTGAGGTCCAGACGCTTACCGTTGAGGGACACGTCGCGGGTGATCGGGTCGATGAACAGCCCGTCGCAGGTGAGGCTGCCGGCATCCATTTTCAGGTTGCGGGCCATGGCGTCGACCCGCCGCAACAGGGCTTTGACCCGTGCAACCAGCTCAAGCATCGAAAACGGTTTGGCCAGGTAATCGTCGGCTCCCAGCTCCAGGCCGAGGATGCGGTGCACTTCGCTCGACCGGGCGCTGGTGATGATGATGGGCGTGTATCGGGCCATGGCGCGGGCGCGGCGGCAGATTTCCAGACCGTCGACGCCCGGCAGCATCAGGTCGAGAATCAACGCATCCCAGCTGCCTTGTTCGAGCAGGCGCAATCCTTCGTTGCCATCGGCGCTGTGCACGACTTCGAACTGCTCGTCGCGCAGGTGCAGGCAGATCAGGTCGGCGATGTGCACATCGTCCTCGACCACCAGAACTCGTTTGGGTTGATCCATTTGGGCTAAATCCTGTTGCGCAGTGAATGCATTGTGCGGGGTTTTCCCTCGGCGAGTTATCACGAATTGTTTAACTCCACGTGAGGATTTGGCGATCAACTGAAGCCTAGGCTGTGTTCCATGTAAACCACGGCGAATTTAGGGAGAGGGCCATGTTTTCACGGCGACAGATTCTTCTAACGGGCGGCGGGCTGGGCCTTGCGGCGCTGGTTGCCGGTGTATTGCCAAAAATGACCGTGCGCTCGGTGCTGGTCAGCGAGGCGAGCGCTGCCGAGACCTTCGAGGTCACCCATAGCGATGCCGAGTGGCACGCGATGCTCAGCGCCGAGCAGTACGAAATCCTGCGTAAAGAGGGCACCGAACGGGCCTACAGCAGCGCACTGAACAACGAACACCGCGACGGCATTTTCGCCTGTGCAGGCTGCGATCTGGCGCTGTTTTCATCAAGCACCAAGTTCGACAGCCATACCGGTTGGCCGAGTTTCTGGGCACCTTTGGAACATGCGGTCGCGACTCGCGAAGACCACTCGTTTGGTGTGTTGCGCGAGGAAGTTCATTGTCGACGCTGCGGCGGGCATTTGGGCCATGTGTTCAACGACGGGCCAAAACCGACCGGTCTACGCTACTGCATGAATGGTCTGGCGATGACTTTTGAGCCGCAATCGGCCTGACACCATGGGCAGGTTCTTTCCTTCACTTCATACAGGTCCTCGTTATGTGGCTTCTGGTCCTCGCCTATCTCGGTGGTGTGCTGACGATTGTCAGCCCGTGCATTCTGCCGGTACTGCCCTTTGTCTTCGCTCGCACCGGGCAGCCGTTTATCAAGAGTGGCTTGCCGCTGTTGGCGGGGATGGCGCTGACCTTCGCGCTCGTCGCCTCGTTGGCGGCGGTGGGCGGCGGTTGGGTGGTGCAACTCAATCAGTACGGTCGCTGGCTCGCGTTGCTGTTCGTAGCACTGTTCGGGTTGACGCTGCTGCTGCCACAACTCGCCGAACGGCTGACTCGTCCTCTGGTGGCAGCTGGCAGTCGGCTGTCGGAAGTGGCGGGCGCCGATGCCCGGCCGCGTCCCGGTGCTTCGTTTTTGATCGGCGTCGCCACGGGCCTGCTCTGGGCACCGTGCGCCGGGCCGATTCTCGGGCTGGTGCTGACCGGCGCGGCGCTGCAAGGGGCAAGCATCGGCACCACCTTGCTGTTGCTGGCTTACGCGTTGGGTGCCGCCACTTCCCTCGCGGTCGCCTTGCTGCTGGGCGGTAAAGTCTTCGCGGCGATGAAACGTTCGATCGGTGCCGGTGAATGGCTGCGCCGTGGTCTCGGTGCGGCGATGCTGGCGGGTGTGGCAGCCATTGCTTTGGGGCTGGACACCGGCATTCTGGCGCGGGTGTCGACCGCATCCACCGGTGGGCTTGAACAAGCGTTGGTCGGTCGACTGGCGGGTAAATCACCCGCCAGCAGCGGGGCAATGATGGCGCAGATTCCACAGTCCGCAGACGATCAATCAGGCTCCAGCATGATGGCTGCCGGTGGTGCGATGAAAATGGCCGCCAAAGAGTCCGCGACGCTGCCCGTCGAAGGCAACCTGCCGTCGCTGGAGGGGGCCGTGCAGTGGCTCAATTCGCCGCCGCTTAGCGCTCAAGCGTTGAAGGGAAAAGTAGTGTTGGTGGATTTCTGGACCTACTCCTGCATCAACTGCCTGCGCACCTTGCCGTACGTCAAAGCCTGGGCAGAGAAGTATCGCGATCAGGGCCTGGTGGTGATCGGTGTCCATGCACCGGAGTTCGCCTTCGAACGGGATGTGGGCAACGTGACCAAGGCCATGAAGGATTTGGGTATCACCTATCCGGTGGCCATCGATAACGATTACAAAATCTGGCGTGCTTTCAACAACGAATACTGGCCGGCGCACTATTTTGCCGACGCTCAGGGACGCATTCGTTATCACCATTTTGGTGAGGGCAACTACGCCGAATCGGAACGGGTGATTCAGCAACTGTTACGCGAAGCCGGCGCGGCGAAAGTTGCCGATGGCCTGATCGACGCCAGCGCTCAAGGCGTGCAACGGGCGCCGGACATGAACGAAGTACGCTCGCCGGAAACCTACGTCGGCTATCAGCGCTCAGAACATTTCGTACCTGAGGCGAGCCTCGCGCCCGACAAGGTCGCCGCGTACAGCTCGCCCGCGACGTTGGCACTGAATGACTGGACGCTGGACGGTCAATGGAACGTCGGTTCGGAACGCGCCATATCGGCTGCCCCGGCCAGCCGCATCGTCTACCGCTTCCATGCCCGTGACCTGCACCTGGTGCTAGGCCCTGGCGCCGACGGCAAACCGGTGCGTTTCAAAGTCATGATCGACGGCAAGGCCCCAGGCGATGCCCACGGCACCGACGTCGCACCGGATGGCAGCGGCAGCGTCACCGAACAACGTCTCTATCAATTGGTGCGCCAACCCGGCGACGTGGCAGATCGGACCTTCAGCATCGAGTTCCTTGACCCGGGCGTGTCGGCGTATGCGTTTACCTTTGGTTGATGAGCATTACCCCATACCCGTAGGAGCTGCCGGAGGCTGCGATCTTCTCCGGCACATCTTGAATCTACTTATGCAGGAGTCGTCATCATGAAAACCCGATTCACCTGGCGCCAGACCCTGCTCGGGCTGGCCGTCGCCACCGTTGCAGGCCAATGCATGGCGTTTTCATTCGGGGTTGCCGAGGATGCAGTCGCCATCGCGCCACCAGCCCTCGACGAAACCCCCAAGGCCAACAGCGAAACGGCGGTGTTCGCCGGCGGTTGCTTCTGGGGCGTTCAAGGCGTGTTCCAGCATATCAAAGGCGTCAAGAATGCGGTCTCCGGTTACGCCGGAGGCGCAGCGAACACTGCGCAATACGAGCGTGTCAGCGATGGCGACACGGGGCATGCGGAATCCGTTCAGGTCACTTTCGATCCTGCTCAGGTGAGTTATGGCACGTTGCTGCAAATCTACTTCTCGGTGGCTCACAACCCCACCGAACTCAACCGCCAAGGGCCCGACACCGGCACCCAATATCGCTCGGCAATTTTTGTGGAAAGTGCCGAGCAACAAAAAGTTGCCCAAGCCTACATCGCACAGTTGAATGCCGCGCATTCCTTCAACAAACCGATCGTGACCAAACTCGAAACCTACAACGGCTTCTACCCGGCAGAGGCCTACCATCAGAACTTCCTGACGGAGCATCCGACGTATCCCTACATCGTGATCAACGATCTGCCGAAAGTGGCGCAGCTTAAACAGCTGTACCCGGAGCGGTATCAGGAGAAACCGGTGTTGGTGAAGGCGGGACCTTAGACAGAAACGGGGGGGCTAGTCAGGCCAGCCCGTTTTCCAGACGTTTGCCCATTTCGAAAGCGCGAACCTCATAACCCAACTCTTCGTAAAGGCGTAATGCGGGTTTGTTGAACGCCCATACGGTTAAACGCAAGTCGCTGGCACCCTGTTCGATGGCCCAGTCTTGAGCCATTTCCATCAGTTTGCGACCAACACCTCGCCCGCGAAATGCCTCGTCGACGCATACTGAGCCAACACGGGAAACTCGTTGCGGCTGCAACAGTGGGCTGTTGAACAACGTTACCTGAAGGGTGATAAAACCGATGGCAACGCCAGCCTGCTCGGCGAGGAACGTTATCTGGTTTTCACCGTCGAGATAAGGACGCCAGTGGGCTTGGTCGCGCATGAATAGATGCGTTTCAGGCGCGTAAATATCCGGTCGTTCGCGGTGGTGCAGGCTATTGAGCTGTTGCCCCAGCTCACAGATGCCCGGAAGGTCAGCGACCGTCGCTCGACGATAGATCAGTGAAATTTCCATACTCTTGTGTGATCGTCCTTTTATCAAGTGACTGTCCGTGGTCTTCAAACCGCTGCAGAACATACTGCTCTATCTGATTCGAGGGCGCTCCTCAAAGCCCAGGCTCATCATCCGGAAATCATGTTCTTGCCGGTGATCTTCGAGCGATACAACGCTTGATCCGCCCTGGCCAGCAGGCCGGTTTGTTGCTCGTCCTCAAAGCGCTGCGCTATGCCAAAGCTCATGGTGACCTGGAAGTCGCCCACCGGTGGCAGGCTCGACAGCTCAAGGCGGATTTTTTCGGCGAGGGTTCGTGCGTTGGCCAGGGAGCTGTTGGGCAGGATCACGATGAACTCATCGCCGCCCCAACGCGCCAGTAAGTCGCCTTCGCGCACGCAGCGTTTAACGCTTTCGACCACATGCACCAGCGCTGCGTCGCCCAAGGCATGGCCGTAATGGTCGTTGATGCATTTGAAGTCATCGATGTCCATGGCGATCAGCGACAGCGGCTGACGAAAACGCTGGGAGCGGTCGCATTCCAGGGGCAGGGCTTTTTCCAGGAGATAGCGGTTGGCGATCCCGGTCAGGGTGTCGCTTTCTGCCAGTTTGCGGTTCTCGTCCAACTGAGCCTGTAACTGCTGATTGACCAGAGACAACTCGCGGGTCCGTTCCTCGACCATCGCTTCCAGGGAATGATTGCGCCGTTCGAGTTGCTCGAGCAGACGCTTCTTGTCTTCAATGCTGCGATTCGCCCCGATCATCCGTGCCACTGAGCCATCAGCGTTACGCGCGATCACATGACCGCGATCCTCGATCCAGGTGTAACTGCCATCCTGGGTGCGGCAACGATACTCGGCTAGATAATGGGGTGAGCGCTGATGCAGGTGGTCATCGAAATGCATCATCACCCGCAGGTAATCGTCGGGATGAATCAAGTTCTCCCAGGTCAGCACAGTGTTCTCAAGTGCATGAGGCTCGTAGCCGAGCATTTCGTACCAGCTGCGGCTGCGGTAGACGAACCCGGTCTTGGCGTTCCAGTCCCAGATCCCGTCGCTGACCAGTTCCAGAATCGCGTGCAGCATGTCTTCATTCAGATCAGTCAGGCTGACCTTCAACGGCTCGATATTGGACGACTCACCCATCACCGCTCTCCCTGCTGCCCTGATCTTGAAGTGGCCAGCCAGTCGTGGAGACCAGCTTGTGGCACTTTGACACTCTAGCGCCGGGAATCAAGGGGTAGAAGCCTCTGCGCTAGTAAAAAAAGCCTGGGATGATTGCGAGCGGTCAGTTTTGTTTGCCCCACGTCTGCAATGCAAATTCGACAAAACTGCGCAGTTTTGGCAGGCGGTATCGGTCTTGCGCGTAGATCAGATTCATCGGGCGGCGAGGCAGTTGATAGTCCTGCATCAGTGCCACCAGTTTCCCTTCCCGAAGATCTTGATCCACCAGTGCATCGGGCAGCATCACCACGCCCATTCCGGTGCGCGCCGCTTGATGCAGGCCTGATGAGCTATTGATCAGCATCGGGCCGCTCACCGCAACGACGATCTCACCGTCGGGCCCGCTCAGGCGCCACTGCTTTTCTACCGAGCGCCATTCATCGCCCGCCGGGTAGGCGAAGGCCAGGCAGTCGTGATCGGCCAGTTCCTCCGGTTTTTGCGGTGTGCCACGGCGTGCCAGATACGCCGGCGATGCACACATTGTCAGGGTGTAGTCCTCCAACGGCCGGGCGATCAGGTTGGACGGGTCGGTATTACCCAGGCGAATTGCGGCATCAAAGCCGTTGTCCAGCAGATCAAGGCGTTGGTTGGTCAACACCACGTCCAGCTTGACCTGCGGGCAGCGCAGCACGAACTCGCTCAAGGCTGGCGCCAGGCGTTCTGTGCCAAAGGTCAGTGGGGCGGTGATCCGCAGTGTGCCGCTGGGTTCGCCCTGCGTTTGTTCGGCCAGCCGCTCGGAGTCGGCCACCAGCCCCAGCACCTCAAGACAGCGTTGATAGTAGGTCGAGCCAAATTCGGTCAAGCGCTGACGCCGCGTCGTACGGTTAAGCAAGCTGACGCCCAGGCGTTGCTCCAGCGCTCGCAGGTGATTGCCGACCATGGTGGTCGACATTTCGCACTCCAGGGCGGCGGCGGTCATGCTGCCAGCCTCGACCACTTTCACGTAAACCGACATCGCCAGCAGTAAGTCCATTATCAAGCTCAGCTTTAAAATGATTGAAGTGTTAAGGCGTTTATCCAGCGCAGGTGGTTAACGATACTGCAAAAACACCGACTGATGATGGAGCTTGATGTCATGACTGCCGCCTGCCTGATGACCACCTATCAACCCCTGGCCTTGAGCTTTACCAAAGGGCTGGGCACACGCCTGTGGGATCAGGCCGGTCGTGAATACCTGGATGCGGTGGCGGGTGTGGCGGTGACCAATGTCGGCCACTCGCACCCGCGAGTGGTCAGCGCCATCAGCGAACAGGCCGGCCTGTTGCTGCACACGTCCAACCTGTACAGCATCGACTGGCAGCAACGGTTGGCGCACAAGCTGACGCAGTTGTCGGGGCTCGACCGGGTGTTCTTCAACAACTCCGGCGCCGAGGCCAATGAAACCGCGCTGAAACTGGCCCGCTTGTATGGTTGGCACAAAGGCGTCGAGCAGCCGTTGGTGGTGGTCATGGAAAACGCCTTTCATGGCCGCACTCTTGGCACCTTGTCTGCCAGCGATGGCCCTGCGGTGCGTTTGGGATTTCAGGGGTTACCGGGGGATTTCATCAAAGTCCCGTTCGGTGATCTCGCGGCGCTGGATCAGGCCCATCAGACCTACGGCCAGCGCATCGTGGCGATTCTGATGGAACCGATTCAGGGCGAAAGCGGCGTGCAACTCGCGCCACCCGGCTATTTGATAGCCCTGCGCGAACGGTGCAATCGGCGCAACTGGCTGCTGATGCTCGACGAGATTCAGACCGGTATCGGCCGCACCGGGCAATGGTTTGCCTTTCAGCACGAAGGCATCGTGCCGGACGTCATGACCCTGGCCAAAGGCCTGGGTAACGGTGTCCCCATCGGCGCGTGCCTGGCTCGCGGCAAAGCCGCCGAACTCTTCACCCCAGGCAGCCATGGCAGCACCTTTGGAGGAAACCCGCTGGCGTGTCGGGTGGGTTGCACGGTGCTGGAGATCATCGAAGAGCAAGGCCTGCTGGAGAACGCCAAACGCCAGGGCGAACGCTTGCTCGCACGCTTGCATGCCGAACTCGATGGCGAGCCGCAGGTGCTGGCGATCCGTGGCCAAGGCTTGATGATCGGTATCGAACTGGCCCAGCCCATTCGCGACCTGACCTTGATCGCCGCGCGGGATCACGGGCTGCTGATCAACGTGACGCGGGGCAAAACCATCCGCTTGCTGCCGCCGCTGACCATCGATGAGCGGGAGGTGGAGATGATCGTGCGGGGGGTTGGGCGGGTGGTGAGGGGCGCTGACTGCTGATCGTTACCCCTCCTGTAGGAGCAAGGCTTGCCCGCGATGGCGGTCTCACGGATGCCATCGCTGGCAAGCCAGGCTCCTACGGTTTCTTGTCCGTCGTAAGGTACGAAGGCGCCTGATTTACTCCTGTAACTTACGCTTGTTCCTCAGGTGCAGGATCACCGCCACAAGCGCAACGACCCCCACAACCCCCAGGGCAATCGGCAGCCGGTAAGGCCTGAGGTTACCGAACAATCGCTGAAGCGCTTCGCCAGCCCAATAACCACCGGTGATAAACAGCGTGGCCCAGACCATTGCGCCGAACATGTTCAACAGTGAAAACCGCAGCGGCGACAGGCCACTGGCACCGATCACCATGGGGCCCACCAACCGCATGCCGTACAGAAAGCGCACGGAAACAACCGACGTCGACGGGTAACGATCGATCAGCCCAGTGACTCGCTTGATCTGCGCTTGATGGCGTTTGAGACGAGGTAAGAGTCGCGCGCCGAAATAGCGGCCGGTCCAGAACAGCAACTGATCCCCCAGCATTCCGCCGGTGCTGGCCCAGGCAATCACTGGCCAGAGCTTCAGCAAATGCTGATGCGCCGCCATGCCGCCCAAAATCAGGATGGTTTCGCCTTCCATGACACAGCCAAGGAAAATCGCCCAGTAGCCGTAGGTCGCGAGGAAGTGGTTGAGGTCTATGTGCGCGAACATGGGCTATCGACGACCTTTTGAATGTTGCGGGTACTTGGCAACTGTGGACCGTTACCGGGTGAGTTCGTTGCGACTGTCGTCACCTGTGCATGGAGAGCGGAAACGATATCAAAATAGTAGCGGCTGCCCACGGCCCTTAGTTTACCGGTCAGATCGTCATGATGTTCAGACGCTCTGCGTCCAGCGACGCGGAGCGTCACGGGCTGTATTCCCAGGCGGGAGCGTGGGAGTGATCAATCAAAGCTCTGACATCTCACCACCCTGCACCAAGGTTTGCGGCTCGCCATGTTCAATCACCCAGCGCAGCATGTCGGTCACCGGCACGCGGTGGCTGCGTTCGACCCATTGCAAGCCGTCGGGGCTGTAGTGTTCGGTGTAGCGGGTGAGGATCAGCTCGCGCTGATCACTCGACAGCTGCAGGCTGACTTCGCGGCAGTGCAGGCCGGCGTCTGCGCGTTTCACCACGCGTTGTTGCAGGATCAGGGACTGGCGTTCAGAGATCATCGGTCGGGGCTTCCTGGCAGCGGTGTTTTTGCGGTTCGGTGGCGCCTTGTTTGCCTTCCAGCACGAAGTTGGCGCGATGCTCGGCGGCGACGTCGCGCAGGGCACTGTAGTAATCCGGCATGTGTTGCAGGCTGTCGGTGAGCGGTAACAGAGTCGCGCGCTTATCGATCACACCGCCGACCAGGTTGACGGTGGTGAGGGTGCGGACGGTGTCGCTGTTGTTGCCGAAGGGGTTGAAGGCCAGGTCGAGCACCCGCCCGGTGGCATCGCGGCTGTTGGCAGTGCCCAGCAGCGGCATTTCAACGATTGGGCCGTTGCCGATGCCCCACACGCCAAAGGTCTGGCCGAAGTCGGCGGTGTGGCGGGGGATACCCAGCGGATCGGAGACGTCGATCAGGCCGAGCAGGCCGACGGTGGTGTTGACCGTGAAACGCCCCAGGGTATTGACCGAGCGTTGCGGGTTGCCCTGCAGCAGGTCGTTGATAAAAACCTTGGGCTCACCGAAGTTGCTCGTGAAGTTATGCACACCCTTTTGAAAGAACTCAGGCATGTGCCGATAGCCACGGGCGACGGGGGCCAGGGCGTACTTGTCGACGGTCTGGTTGAAGGCGAAGATGCCACGGTTGAGCCGCTCGGCCGGGTCGTACAATGGGTAGCTGACTTTCGCGCAGGTGACGCTGCTCTCGTCCGGCGTACGGCTGGTGCATCCGGCGAGGTAAGTCAGGGTCAGCAGCAGTGCGGTGTGGCGAACCAGCGCGGTGGAACGCGTGAGCGAGGGCATGGGCAAACAGTCTCTGGAGAAAAGGTGCCGGATGCTGACATTCGGGCCTTGCGCAAAGATGTCTGCTTTTTTACCGCGCTGACGCTTTGTTACCGGATTGAAATATGTGACGGACTTCGCCGAATGGTTTTAGATGTTGGTTCTTTCAGACCTTAAGTGATGCCGCTGGTGAGCAGTCTTTTGATCGTGGACGACGACCTTGAGGTCCTCGCGCTGCTGAAGAAGTTTTTCGTGCAACAAGGCTATGCGGTGGAGGTTGCCACCGATGGCGTTGCGATGTGGGCGGCGATTGAGCGTGAGGCGCCGGACCTGATCATTCTCGACCTGATGCTGCCGGGCGAGAACGGGTTGACGCTGTGTCAGCGCCTGCGCCAGCAATTCCCGACGCCAGTGATCATGCTGACCGCCATGGGTGAGTTGAGTGATCGGGTGGTGGGGCTGGAGATGGGCGCCGACGATTACCTGAGCAAGCCGTTCGACGCCCGGGAGCTGCTGGCTCGGGTGCGCGCGGTGTTGCGTCGGGCGGGGGAGAGTCGCCCGCTGACCGGGGAAGCGCCGCGTCCGCTGATCAAATTCGCCGACTGGCAGCTGGACCTCACTCGCCGGGAACTGCGCTCACCGGATCAGGTGATGATCCCGCTGTCGGCCGGGGAGTTCGATTTGCTATTGGTGTTTGTCGAGCATCCACAGCGCATTCTCACCCGGGAGCAGTTGCTGGACCTGGCGCGGGGTCGCACGCATGAGGCGTTCGATCGCAGCATCGACGTTCAGGTCAGCCGTTTGCGGCGCAAGCTGGAGTACGACACCAAGCGCCCGGAGATGATTCGCACGGTACGCAACGGCGGTTACCTGTTCACCCCCAGCGTGACCCGCCAGTGAAAAGACTCATGACCGGTTTGCGTCTGCGCCCGCGTGACACCGTGGCCCGTTGGATCGCCCTGACCACCCTCATCGCGATGCTCACTTCGCTGGCCTTCAACGCGTTGTTTATCCAGCTGGCCGGTGTCTGGGCGTATCCACCGCTGGCCGAGACCGGCCTTCTCGAAAAGACCGCATCCATCACCCGGATGATTGAAGCTTCGCAAGCATCACAGCGCGAACGACTGGCCGAGGCCGCCAGCAATAGCGCTTTTAGCGTGAGCTGGCATGCCACCCGTCAAGGCCTCGACTTGCCGGACACTCCCGACGCGGCGTACCGCACCGCCTCACCTGAGGCCCAGCGTCTGTTCAACACCCCGACACGACGGGTCGAAGCCTATCAACCCAGCGACTGGCCACAAAAAAACGGTCACTACGCCTTGCTGGTGCAATTGGCGGATGAGTCCTGGCTGATGTTCAGCGTGCCTTCACGCAGTTGGGGGCTGGCGGAAGGGCCTCGAACCCTGATCGTGATCGTACTGGTGCTGCTGTCGACCGGCATCGTGGCGCTGATCGCCACCCGACGTCTGGCCAAACCCTTGCAGCAATTCGCCCAAGGCGCACGACGCTTTGGCGTCGATTTTCGCGCCCCGCCCATCGAGCCGGTCGGCCCGCATGAAATTCGTCAGGCGATCCTGGCGTTCAATGCCATGCAGGCCCAGTTGCAGCACTTCATCAAAGACCGCACGCAAATGCTCGCCGCCATCTCCCACGACCTGCGCACGCCCCTGACCCGAATGCGCCTGCGCGGCGAATTCATCGAAGACCCAGAGCAGCAACAGCGACTGTTCCGCGACGTCGACGAAATGCAGGCCATGATCAACTCGGCCCTGGAATTCTTCCGCGACGACGCCCGCCTGGAACAGGCGACCCAGTTCGACCTGGCCGAACTGCTGCAAACCCTGATCGACGATTACCGCGACCAGTCCATCTACATCGCCTTCAGCGGCCCACCCCGACTGGTCTACTTCGGCCGCCCGCTGGGGCTGAAACGGGTTATCACTAACCTGCTGGATAACGCGATCAAATACGCCTGCGAACCGGCGATTGAACTGCGGCAGGAGGATGAGCAGGTGATCGTTCGTGTACTTGATCGCGGGCCGGGGATTCCTGCTGATAGTTATGAACAGGTGTTTGCGCCGTTCTTTCGGTTGGAAGGGTCGCGGAATAAGAGCACGGGTGGTGTTGGGTTGGGACTTTCGGCAGCACGGGCGATCGTTCTGGAACACGGCGGCACGCTGACCGTGCGCAACCGCTCAGGTGGAGGGTTGGAGGCGCGGGTGGTGTTGCCGGTGCAGGTGGGGTAAAGATGATTTATGATTGATGGCCAGCTGCCATCTAGCGATAATCCCGCTCCCCTACACTCACGCAAGGAAACGCCGTGAAAAAAACCCTCCTGCTTGTCCCGTTGCTCGTGCTGTTGCAAGGTTGCGGTGTGACCATGACGCGTTATGAGCCGAGTTACGAGAACGTCCAACAGCTCAAACAGACCCCACCGCTGCAATCGATCAGCAATGCTCAGGTGAAGGCGGACTCTGGCCAGGGCTCGCTGACGGTTCGGGCTAATCCGATCCGCTCGCCGAGTGGCAGCATCCCTCTGCATATTCAGGAGGCCATCAACGAAGAACTGCGTCGAGCGGGCCTGCTGGATCCGCAAGCACAGCGGCGCCTCGATGTATTGCTGGTCAAAAATGAGCTGACAGGAGGCATGGGCACCGGTACTGGCGAGCTTGCAGCCCGTTTTACGTTGTTCAAGGGCAATGAGGTGGTTTACGACGCGACCAAGGATGTGAACCGCCAATGGGACAGCAGCTTTTTCGGATTCATTGCGATCCCGAATGCTGCCAATGCCTACAACCCGATGGTTCGTGATTTGCTGAAAACCTTGTACAGCGACCCGCAGTTCATCCAGGCCCTGAAATGAGGGTGAAAAAAGAGCCGCAAGTGCGGCTCTTGTTTTTTATCAGGCCCGTGGCACGCGGGAGTCGAGTGCCGAATATTTCAGGCTCTTGCTCTCCACCAATTGTTTGAGCAACGCGTTGACCTGACGACTGAAGGTATCGCTAACCGCCGCTTTCGGAGTGTTACCCATCAAAGGCAGAAACCAGATGCCCATCCAGGTATGGATCGCGTCATGGTTACTGGTATTGCTGACTGTCAGCCCTTGTTGGTCAAGCGCCTCGAGGCTCATGGTGTATTCATCCGTCCCCATCGTCGGGATGACGGTCAAGGTGAGCCCACTGATATAGGCCATGGCCAACTGGCCACCCCCCGGCGGGTGGTTGTAAACCTTGAGGCGCAGGTTGTAGTCGCCAGGCTGTTGCTGGAACTTGTCCAGCGTGACGCGGCCAAAGAGCCCGGAATCGTTCAGCACTTTTTGCAGTTCAGGCTTGAGCATGTCGCGCGCTTGTGGAACTTCAACGGCTGAAGCGCTTTTTGGCTCGCCTTGATAGAAGTCGAAGTCCACATAGACATTCGGCTTGTTCGAATAAGCGGACATGGATGGCATAGTCACCGGAGCCACTTCGTCCTTGGTAAAACTGGCGCAACCGCTCAACCCAAGCACCAGGGCCAACCCCAGAATTTTTCCAAATTGCATGACGACTTCCTTAATTGATGGCAAAGCGCCTCCATGCGGAGTGCAGGGCGGATTCTAGAGAGTGTCGGGTGATTTCAAAAGGCCATATCTGAGAAAAGTTGGATGGGGATCGGAAAAAAGTGCAGATTTTTCCATAGCCTGAGCGGCTGCTTCACGTGCAGGGGAAGTCAGTCAACGTTGATCAAGGTTGTTGATCCGTGTAGCTATACGGTCGGAGGGCTGGAGGTGAGGGTGGTGTTGCCAGTGTTGGAGGGTTAGCGAAAATTAATAGGGGGGCTGATTGAATTCCCACAACTGGCGTCCAGTTGTCATGAAAATAAATCAGTCCCCTTTTCCGTGCTTTTCCATGGCGTTTCAGGGAGAGCGATCTCAGGCCGAACCAAGTTCCAATGCATAGGCTTTTTCCACGCGTGGAAAGAGCGGCACCGTCAACAGGGCACAAAAGGCAGCAGCCAGCCACACCGCGCCCCATGAGAAATGAGTCATGAGGGCGGACGCAGCGATAGGGGTCGCGAACAGCACGACAAAGACGCAGGTATTGCCCATGGCCAGCGCCGTGCCTGCCCGACTGGCGCCTGCCAGTGTCGCCAGTTCGGTGTAGGCCACACCGTGCCAGGCGGATACGCTGATCCCGGCGACTACCATCACGCCGATGATCAGGGCGCTGGCCAGCGGCGTTTCGCTCATGCCGTAAAAGCTCGCGGCCGATACCGTGCAGCCCAGAACCAAAAAGGTCAGGGCACTCAACCCTGCACAGGTTTTAAGGTAACTACGGCGGTTTTTATTTTTATCGGTCCAGCGTCCGCTCCAGATTCTGCTGACGATCGCGCCGATCTGTATGACCGCCAACGTAGCGGAAACTAGCGTGATGTTGATCTTGCCAAAGTCATGAAAGAACACGGCGGCATAAGTAAGAATGGCAAATTGCGGGGCGCATAGCAGGCCGATGGCTAAAACGATTCGCCAGACTCTTGAGTCTTTTAACGGGCTGGTTGTGGGCTCTTTACTCTGTTTTTTCGCCGCGTCGCTGGAGAAGTCCGGCTCATACAACCAGAACCAGGCAAACAGGCAGGCGGTGAGACAGAAGATGGCAGAGGCACTGAATACTTCGACAAATCCATAGGTATGGGCAAGGTAGGGCAGCACGACTGCCCCTAAGGCATAACCTCCCGGGACCGCCGTTTGCCGAATGCTCATGGCCAGCCCGCGTTCGCCCTCTTTGAACCAGGCCATGATGGCTCGGCCACTGGCGCCGTTGACGCTGCTCCCCAGCAGACCCACCACGAACAGCCCTACGGCCAGCAACACTATCATGGGTGCATACAAGGCAAGCATGGCCAGCCCAAGCAGTGCGATGCCGGAGGTGAGAAGCCCCGTCAGCAGCACAGGACGATCACCCCAGCGATCAGTCAAAAGCCCCCACGGGATCTCGCTGACGGCAATACCGAGTCCTAAAACCCCCAAGACCAGCCCCAGCTCTGTGTTATCAAGCTGATACGTTGCTCGCATATAAACAGCTGTCGCTGGTAGTCCACCCACAACACTGGAAAAGCTTGCGTTGGCAGCAACGCCGACACCCAGCACTTTCCAGCGGTGACCGTTATCTACAGGCATAAGAATCCCACTGGTTGAATAGTTGTGGGTCAAAAGACTCTCATGAGGGTATCGTCTCGAATATCAAATTATTTTGTCTATTCGTCCCGAAAAACAGGATTGTCATGAGGCCGGTTAATTTCGATTTAGATGCCATGCGCAGTTTCGTCACCGGGGTCGAACTGGGCAGCTTTGCCAAGGCGGCGCAAAAACTCGCGCGTTCGACTTCAGCCATCAGTGCCCAGTTGAAAAAGCTGGAAGCCCAGGTGGGCTCACCGCTTTTCAAAAAGGCAGGTCGCGGGCTTGCCCTGACGGATACAGGAGAGGTGCTGCTCAATTACTCTCGACGTCTATTGAGCCTCAACGACGAGACCATCACTGCCGTCTCCGAACTGAAGCTCAAGGGATGGGTACGCCTCGGGCTTCAGGAGGATCTCAGTAGCTTCTTGCCGACGGTGCTGGGCAGGTTCGCCAGGGCTCATCCCGATGTTCGAGTGGAAGCCCGGATTGCGCGCAATGCCGACCTGCTGAGCCGGATCGAAAATGGCTCGCTCGATTTGGCGGTGGTGTGGGGGGACGTACCGGGAGTCGGATATCAGGAGAGGGTGGCGGAACTGCAAATGGAGTGGATCGGGTCTTCCCACCAGTACCTCGACTGGCGCATCGAATCAGGGGAACCGCTGCCCATCATCGCGTTTGACGCACCATGCCCTTTTCATTCGCAGGCCACTGCGGCGCTGACTCGCGAGGGGATTCCCTGGCTGCTGTCGTTCACCAGTTCCAGCCTCAACGGCCTGTCCGCGGCGACCGAGGCAGGTTTGGGGTACACGATCAGGACAGCCTTGGGCTTGCAGTCGGGGACCGAACTGCTGGCTGCCAGCGAACGAGGTTTGCCGCCTTTACCCTCCATAGCCCTGACGCTGCATCGAAGAGAGGCTAACCCTGATCCGCTGACCGAGCGTTTGTCGAATATCGTCATACAGGCTATTCGAAGTGAAATTGTTTACTGAGCGATAAAACGCGAGATTTAGAGTGATGCGTATATAAAACGAAAATGAGAGGGCAGACCACGTTCTCTCACATCCGTAATTGTGGTCTGTCCCGTGTTTCCTTCAGCTGATGCTTAATGGCTGTTTGCGGGGTTAAATAAATCTGAGAATCATCTAGCCGGCCTCCCCACCTCACGGACGTTCACTGTATGACTCTTCGTAAACTCGCACCAAACCGGCCTTCCACCTGGGTTCGAAACCTGGCTGCCACCGTCCTCTGGATCCTGGTCTGCACGGGCTGCGCTGTCCAGGAAGCTAGCCATGCCGCGTCTTCCAAGGCAGTGGCGCCCAGCAAGCAGGCGGCATGGCCAAGTGCGGAGCTGGTCGATTCGCTACGCGCGTCACCAGGGCGGTGGTCCGCACTCCATGCGACGTGCGATCGGAACCTTGACTACACCCCTCATCCAGTCGCTGATTTCACGCCGCCACCGCATTATGCCGATCGGGCAGGCGAGCAACGCATCGCCAAGTCACTGGGAGACGACGGCCTCGTCGCCTATCAAGAGGCGCTGTGTTTCGTGCTGAGCGGCGATCGGCGATACGCGAAAACCAGTGAGCGCATACTCGATGCGTGGGCGGCTGGTGTGCAACACATCGACCGCGGGCAAGGTACCGCTGATTTCAACTTCACGTTTCCCAAGTATGTGTTGGCCGCGGTGATGCTTCGTGCCGACAGTCAGTGGCATGACGCTACGTTCAAGAGCTTCCTGCGCGAACGCGTGCTGCCCCTTTCGGTCGCATCGCGATCAAATAACTTTGGCAACTGGGGTGTGCTGCTTGAAGCCAGCAGTGCTGCCTATCTCAATGACCGCCGCCTCATGGAGCAGGCAAAAAATCGCTGGAGCGCCCTGATGCTTAGTCAGGTATCGTCAGATGGATCAATGGCGGCTGAAATCTGCCGGAGCAACACAACAGATTGGTGTGGCGGACCAGATAAAGGGGTAAACGGCCTTTCGTATACCCACTATACGTTGCTGCCCACCACGCTGGCCGCGGAAGTCTTGCGCAATGAGGGCTTCAACGTTTATGCAAGCAACGCTGGTCAGCAACTTGCCCTCGCCTATGCAAGAGCAGCCGGTTGGACCTTACATCCGGAAACCTTCCCTTACTACGCCAGCAACGGTGGGCACCTGAATGGTGTGCGCAACGCGGCATATTTTCGGATTTTGCAGCGCAGGATTCCCCGTACCGACGGCGATGTTGCCATTCATCAGGGCAATCTCGGAATGGATGGATACGAAATCGCCTTGTTGTATGGAGAGGCTCTGTAAGTCATTACCCGCGCTCCCCGGCCACAAAAAAAACGGGGACAGACTACGTTTTTTCATGTCTGAAATCGTGGTCTGTCCCTGTATTTCCCCGATATCATGTTTGGAGTTCTTCACGTAAACAGATCAAATCATGCCGAGCGCGTCATTCTCCATCCGCTTTTTATTTGCCTGCTGTCTTTTGGTCGCTACGGCCAATCATTTGCGGGCAGATTTTCAACATGGATTTTTCTGGGACTACGGATATGGCAATGACGCTTATTGGGCTAGCCGAGTGTTCTGGGGGGCGCTTACGATTTTTGATCCTTTGGCGGCACTGTTTCTTTTCATCAAACCAAGGGTAGGCATCGCTCTCACAGCGGCAATCATCATCGCAGACGTCGTTCATAACACGTTTTACGTCGCATTGAATCGGCAGTGGCTCGAGCCGTTCTATCTTTCGCAGGTAGCGTTCCTTCTGACCGTTCTGCTTCTCTCGCCTGTCGCTTGGCATCGAACTACTCGCGGCGATGACCCAAAAGGGGACGGATTCATTTTATGAACGTGTCCTGTGTCCCGTATTTTCCGAAAATAGATCTATCCCCTTTTCCATTACTGGGCATAGCTCGCCGGATCAAAAACCTTGGGGTCAATCTCGGTCAGGGATTTGAGTGAAACTGGCTCCAGAATCACCACATACGGTTCGGCGGGATTGATACCCATTGGCTTGTTGCGCGAGTAGAGCACGACGGGTTTGCCCTCGGCGTCGCTCACTGGCGTTTCACTACCATCGACGCACAGCGCCTGCAGGTCATTGGGGCTGATGATGGGGTCGGTAGCCGGCAGGCAGCGCAGGCTGACACCATTGATGGTGAGTGGTGTCGAGTAGGTGGACAAGTCATCGCGGCGCAGTTTGGCCACTCCGGTAGCCAGATCTTCATTGATCTGCCATTGACCGTCCATATCACGGGTGACAGAGGTCATTTTGTCGCCACTGACAATAGTAATATCGACCTGTTGATTGGGCTCGATTCGATATTCGCAACCGTCTTGCGGTGTCATCCGGTCCACCACTTCCGAGTACGGATGTTCAACCTTGCGCAGGTAGTGACTGGCATCAGCAATCACGGTGATGCGCTCAGTCAGGAAATCGGCCGGGGTCGGGGGGAAAGGTTTGACCGGCAGGTTCATCAGTTTTGCCGTGTCCGCACACATCTCGTAAGCGCTGTTGCGGATAAGGGCATGCATACCGTCCAGGGGCTCCGGCCGCTCCACCTGCACCAGTTCCCGTGCTCCCTCATTACCCGCAATGGCCAGCGCGGAATTCCCCAAACCGGTGACACACATAATCGCCAGAAGAATTTTGCAGCGCACTCGCGCGCCCGCAGCAACCGATTCCATGGAGGCTTTCCTTTTTGATCTTTTTGTAAGGTGCAAGAGTGTTTAGCCGTCGCCAGTAGCGCGGTGTGCTGAGCTTAGTGAGGTTCTTAGGCGTGAACAACTGTATATGGAGGCGCGCGATCGACCTGGCCAGCGCAGGACCCAAATGGGTGTCCCGTATTTCCCTTGGCCTGTCTTCACAGGCCAAGGGGCAATCTCCCAAGGAATCTTCTGAACCTAAGCCTCCCAGCCCGCCCCACTGACCGCCGCCTGCGCCAGTGGGTGCAAGTCTGCCCCCTGATGCGCCGTCTGCCAGGCCAGCAACTCCTTGCGCATGCCGGGCGTCCAGTACATCTGCAGGTGATTACGCACGCCGAGCACGGCCTGTTGCTGGTCCGGTTCGCTGGCGAAGTACTGGGCGATCTGGTTGGCCATTTTGATCAGGTTGGCGGTACTCATCGGCGTACCTCGGCTTTTGCTCCGGTGGTGCGTGCCTGGCGGCGTTCGTCGAGCAAGCGTTGTTGATCGTCGCTGAATTCCTGGTAGCGTTTTTGCCACTCGGAAGGGTGGTAGACGCGGCTGACTTCCACGGCGGTGACCTTGTACTCCGGACAGTTGGTGGCCCAGTCGGAGTTGTCGGTGGTGATGACGTTGGCCCCCGATTCAGGGAAGTGGAAGGTGGTGTACACCACGCCTGGGGCTACCCGTTCGGTGATCCGCGCACGCAGGACGGTTTGCCCGGCGCGGCTGCCGATGCCGACCCAGTCACCTTCGTTGATGCCACGGTTCTCGGCGTCGGTCGGGTGGATTTCCAGGCGGTCTTCGTCGTGCCAGGCGACGTTGTCGGTACGCCGGGTCTGGGCGCCGACGTTGTACTGGCTGAGGATGCGCCCGGTGGTCAGCAGAAGGGGATAGCGATTGTTGACCTTTTCCTCGGTGGGCACGTAGCCGGTGAGCATGAAGCGCCCCTTGCCGCGCACGAATTCCTCGATGTGCATGGTCGGCGTGCCGTCCGGTGCCGCGGCGTTGCACGGCCATTGCAGGCTGCCGTGGCGCTCCAGTTCGGTGTAGCTGACGTTAGTGAAGGTCGGCGTCAGGCTGGCGATTTCATCCATGATTTCTGACGGGTGCTGATAGTTCATGGGGTAACCGAGGGCGTTGGCCAGGGCCACTGTGCCCTCCCAGTCGGCCTTGCCGCCCAGAGGTTCCATGACTTTGCGCACTCGGGAGATGCGCCGCTCGGCGTTGGTGAAGGTGCCGTCTTTTTCCAGGAACGAGCTGCCCGGCAGGAACACGTGCGCGAACTTGGCGGTTTCGTTGAGGAAAATGTCCTGCACCACGATGCATTCCATGGCCGACAGGGCCGCGGTGACGTGCTGGGTATTGGGGTCACTCTGGGCGATGTCTTCGCCCTGGCAATAAAGGCCCTTGAAGCTGCCGCCCAGGGCTGCCTCGAACATGTTCGGGATGCGCAGGCCCGGGTCGGGTTGCAGGGTGACGTTCCAGGCCTGTTCGAACTGCGCTCGTACCACCTCGTTGGAGATGTGCCGGTAGCCGGGCAACTCGTGGGGGAAGGAGCCCATGTCGCAGGAACCCTGAACGTTGTTCTGCCCACGCAGCGGGTTCACGCCCACGCCTTCGCGGCCGATGTTGCCAGTGGCCATGGCCAGGTTGGCGATGCCCATGACCGCAGTGCTGCCCTGGCTGTGTTCGGTGACGCCCAGACCGTAGTAGATCGCCGCATTGCCGCCGGTGGCATACAGACGGGCGGCGGCACGGATGTCGGCAGCGGCGACGCCGCAGATGGCGCCAAGGACTTCCGGCGAGTTTTCCGCGCGGCTGACGAACTCGCTCCAGTGGGCGAAATCGCGGCCCTCGCAACGGGCGTCGATAAAGGCCTGGTTGAGCAAGCCTTCGGTGACGATGACGTGGGCCAGGGCGTTGAGCATGGCGACGTTGGTGCCCGGACGCAGGGCCAGGTGCAGTTCGGCGCGGGCATGCACCGTGTCCACCAGATCAATGCGGCGTGGGTCGATGACGATCAGCCGCGCGCCTTCACGCAGGCGGCGCTTGAGCTGGGAGGCGAACACCGGGTGGGCGTCGCTGGGGTTGGCGCCCATCACCAGGATCACGTCGGCTTGCATCACCGAGTCGAAACTCTGGGTGCCGGCGGACTCGCCCAGGGTTTGTTTCAGGCCATAGCCGGTCGGCGAGTGGCAGACCCGCGCACAGGTGTCGACGTTGTTGTTGCCGAAGGCAGCGCGTACCAGTTTTTGCACCAGGTAGGTTTCTTCGTTGGTGCAGCGGCTGGAGGTGATGCCGCCAATGGAGTCGCGGCCGTACTTTTGCTGCAGCCGGCGGAATTCGCTGGCGGCGTAGGTCACCGCTTCATCCCAGCTGACTTCCTGCCAAGGGTCGTTGATGTGCTTGCGGATCATCGGCTTGGTGATGCGATCCGGGTGGGTGGCGTAGCCCCAGGCAAAGCGCCCTTTGACGCAGGAGTGGCCGTGGTTGGCCTGGCCGTTCTTGTCGGGGACCATGCGCACGACCTGGTCGCCTTTCATCTCGGCGCGGAACGAGCAGCCCACGCCGCAATAGGCACAGGTAGTGATCACGCTGTGTTCGGGCTGACCCAGTTCGACCACGCTTTTTTCCATCAGCGTCGCGGTCGGGCAGGCTTGTACACAGGCGCCGCAGGACACGCATTCCGAGTCGAGGAAGTTCTCGCCACCGGCGGCCGCGACCCGGGATTCGAAACCGCGCCCGGTGATGGTCAGGGCAAAGGTGCCCTGGGTTTCTTCGCAGGCGCGCACGCAGCGGTTGCAGACGATGCACTTGCTCGGGTCGTAGTCGAAGTAGGGGTTGGAAGTGTCCTTCACATCGGCCAGATGGTTGTCGCCTTCATAGCCGTAACGCACCTCCCGCAGGCCGACTTGGCCGGCGACGGTTTGCAGCTCGCAGTTGCCGTTGGCCGAGCAGGTCAGACAGTCCAGCGGGTGATCGGAGATGTACAGCTCCATGACGTTGCGGCGCAGGGTGGCGAGCTTCGGCGTCTGGGTGTGCACGCTCATGCCTTCGCTGACCGGCGTGGTGCAGGACGCCGGGTAGCCGCGCATGCCGTCGATTTCCACCAGGCACATGCGGCAGGAGCCGAAGGCTTCCAGGCTGTCGGTGGCACACAGTTTGGGAATGGTGGTGCCCAGCAGCGCGGCGGCGCGCATCACCGAGGTCCCTTCGGGCACGCTGATGCTTTGGCCGTCGATGTTCAGGGTGACCTGCACTTCGCTGTTGCGGGCCGGGGTGCCCAGATCGATATCGGTGTTCGGGTCGAAGAGAGTGATCATTGGTCGGCCTCCGAAGATTGCAGACCGAAGTCGGCGGGGAAGTACTTGAGGGCGCTGGCGACCGGAAAGGAGACCATGCCGCCCAGCGCGCACAACGAACCGTACTGCAGGGTGTCGCACAGGTCCTTGAGAATGATCACCTGCTCATCACGAGCGCTCTGGTCAGGCGCGGCCAGCAGGCGGTCGATCACCTCCACGCCCCGGGTCGAGCCAATGCGGCATGGCGTGCATTTGCCACAGGATTCCTCGGCGCAGAACTGCATGGCGAAGCGCGCCATGTGGGCCATGTCGAGGCTGTCGTCAGCCACCACCACACCACCGTGACCAAGCATGGCGCCGATGGCGGCGAACGCTTCGTAATCCAGCGGCGTGTCGAATTGCCCCGGCGGCACCCAGGCGCCAAGAGGGCCGCCAACCTGTGCGGCCTTCAGCGGCCGGCCACTGGCGGTACCGCCGCCGTAGTCTTCCACCAGTTCCCGCAGGGTCAGGCCAAAGGCCCGCTCCACCAGGCCGCCGTGACGAACATTGCCCGCCAGCTGGAAGGGCATGGTGCCCAGGGAACGGCCCATGCCGTAATCGCGATAGAATTGCGCGCCCTTCGCCAGAATCAGCGGCACCGAGGCCAGCGTCAGCACGTTATGCACCAGGGTCGGCAGGCCGAACAGACCCTGCAAGGCCGGGATCGGCGGCTTGGCGCGGACGATCCCGCGCTTGCCTTCGAGCGAGTCGAGCAGCGCGGTTTCTTCACCGCAAATGTAAGCGCCAGCACCAACGCGCACTTCCATATCGTAGGCCTGGCCGCTGCCGCCGACATTGGCGCCGAGGTAACCGGCGGACCGGGCGATGTCCAGCGCCTCGCGCAGGGTGGCCACGGCCTGTGGATATTCCGAGCGCACATAAATGTAGCCGTAACTGGCCCCAACGGTGATGCCGGCAATGGCCATGCCTTCGATCAGCAGGAAAGGGTCGCCTTCCATCAACATGCGGTCGGCGAAGGTGCCGGAGTCGCCTTCGTCGGCGTTGCACACAATGTATTTCTGCGCAGCCTGGGTGGCGCGCACCGTGCGCCATTTGATCCCGGCGGGGAAGGCCGCGCCGCCACGGCCACGCAAGCCCGAATCGAACACGGCAGTTGCCGTCTGCTCGCCGCCAAGGGCGACGGCCCTTTTTAAACCCTCGAAACCGCCGTGGGCGCGGTAATCGTCCAGGGATAGCGGCCGGGTAATGCCGGCGCGGGCAAACAGCAGGCGTTGTTGCGTCTTCAGATAGGGCAACTCTTCCACCAGGCCCAAGGCCAGCGGATGAGCAGACGGCTCGCCTTGCAAGGCATCGAGCACTGACGGCACATCGGCAGCGGTCAGCGGGCCGAAGCCGATACGGCCTTGCGGGCTGTCCATTTCCAGCAGTGGTTCCAGCCAGTACAGGCCGCGCGAGCTGGTGCGTTGCAGGTCCAGCGGCAGATTGCGTTCCCGGGCCTGAGTGGCAAGGGCCACGGCCACCTCATCGGCACCCACGGCGCGGGCAAGCGAATCACAGGGCAGATAGAGACTCGGCATCATGCGTCCTCCAGGCAAGCGTCGAGCAGCGCATCCAGGCGCTCGGCGCTGAGCCGCGCATGCACCTGGCCATCCAGCTCAAGGGCGGGCGAGCAGGCGCAGGCGCCGAGGCAATACACCGGACGAAGACTGATGTTGCCGTCGGCGCTGCTGCCGTGGTCGTCCAGTTGCAGGCGTTCGCGCAACTGCGCGGCGAGCTGCTCGGCGCCGCGGCTCTGGCAGGACTCGGCCCGGCACAGACGCAGGATATGCCGGGCCGGAGGCGCGGTGCGGAAGTCATGGTAGAAACTGATCACCCCGCGAACCTCGGCCTGACTCAGGTTGAGGGCGTGGGCAATCTCGGGGATGGCGGCATCGGGGATGTAACCGATGCCCTCCTGAATATCATGAAGGATCGGCAACAGTGCGCCAGGCGAACCCTTGTGGCGCTCCAGCAGGCTGTTGACCATCGGCAGGTTCAACATCTCATCAGGCATACAGCATTCCTCACGGTCACGGACAAACCAGGCGGTTGTCGGTCGTCCGAAAGTGTCGGCTGCGGCACTCACACCACGTCACGGTATCGTGGCATTTTCAGGCCGTTGGCCAGGCACCCTGAGCGGGCATCTTGTTGGGCCCGGTGCGGTCTTTGCCGCACCTGTTCAGGGCATATACGGCAGCTTGCCACGCTGCCTTTGAATCATCTGCACGAAAGCGACGTGTTTGGTTCTTTCTACGACCAACCGTTGAGTGTAGAAGAGTGTGGTCGAAGGTGTCGTTGCTGAAGGATTGTTATGGCTTTTCGCTTAAGGGACTGCGTACACAAGCGATATCAAAGGCTTGCGGCACGGGCACCTCCTTGAGGTGGGAACGATCAGTGATTTCCCCCTGCCGTATAACTGGCAACGGCCTAAACTGGCTTAACTCACAAACCGGAGGATATGGAATGCTCATTGTCTTCAGCGGCCTTCCAGGCACTGGAAAGACGACTATCGCGAGAGACCTTACTACCAGAATAAGTGCCGTGTATCTGCGGATCGATACGATTGAGCAGGCTATCCGAAATGCCGGGGTTCTGGCACAAAACGTGGGGCGCAGCGGTTACATGGTCGCTAATGAGCTTGCGCTGAGCAATCTTCGATTTGGTAATACGGTCATAGTTGACTGTGTTAATCCAGTAAGCGAAAGCCGAAAGGCGTGGAGCGAAATCGCCACACGCTCTGGTGCTCCATTAGTGAATATCCAGGTGGTTTGCTCTGATAAACATGAACACCAGCGACGGGTAGAAACAAGGACGATTGATATTCCTGGGCTGATCCCACCAACTTGGCAGTCTGTGTTGGATCATGAATATGAGGCGTGGGATAACGCTCCGTTTAATATAGATACGGCCCTGACGTCTCCGGTGGAGGCTGTGGCAATGATCACTAAACGATTTTTATCCGGGGAGTAGAGGAAGAAACGGGGACACCGATTATGAATGTGATGAAACGTTATCTGTCCCGTGTTTCTCCCCGTCCTAGGACATTTCCCGCAAACCGTAGCGCCTTCCATGAACTGGCGGCTGCTCTTCTTCAGGGATAGCCTTCAGGTGTCGCTGCGCATCAGCGATCGGCTTTGACAGGCTGCAAAAAACACGGGCTTTCACTCCTCCAGATAAATCGGCATGCTTCCCCGCGTGCAGTTTTGTTTTGGCGGCTGTGCGTGGGGCATCTTCGGGTGCACCGGGTGCCTGTGTTCCTGGTCTGTCAACCCGCGTACAGTTGCCACCCAATCCTGTTTGACAGCAGGGGGTTGGCAGCTTCTATAACCAAGACAGGAGCTCCACCATGAAAAAGATCACCCCCAATCCGCCCGAAGTCTCGACCCCATCTACCTCTGATCCCGCAGATCCCATCCAGCTAAGCGAAGCCGCCCAACGCGCCGTCAGTGCCCGTTTGCGTAACCCCAGTCACCCTGATCCCGTCAGCCATGTATTCACCATTGTCCCTGACATAGACACGCCAACCTTGCTGGTCCACGCCAGCGAATCACTCGCCTCTATCAACGCCATGACCACCGACCTGGCGTTCGAACTCGAAGGCTCACGGCGCAATGTGGCACTGGCGATGCAACAGCTGACCGTGTTGGCGGAGTTGTTGGTAAACCGAGCACTGGACCACCTCGACCAGCCCGATGGCGCAGGTGAGAGTCAGCCCACCGTCCACCACTGAGTGGCCGCGCTCGTTTACCCAATGGAGGTTTGTCATGGATCGATACATGCCAGTCACCGGCATTGACTGCACCATCCCGTCACTGCTGATCGATACCCAAGCGCCACTCGACGTACTGCACGAAACCGCGGCCTACCGCATCCGCACCGCGACCCAACTGCTGGAGAACATCGCCATGGGCGAGGGGGTTCACAGTGAACTGGCGCGGGTGCTGGTGACTTCGCTGCGTGATGGTTGTGATTTGCTGGATGTGGTGGGGCGACGATTGCAGGTGGAGGTGCTGTTGGTGTGAAAAATGGGCGACCTTGTACAGGTCGCCTATTTCATTTGGTGGAAAGTGGGTAGACCACGTTTTACTTACATCGATAATCGTGGTCTGTCACTGCGGATATTCGGGTGATGAAGGCGCGGCGGCGTGCTGGAAAAAGGTGTACTTGCTT
This sequence comes from Pseudomonas sp. NPDC087697, assembly GCF_044743155.1. Classification (NCBI taxonomy): domain Bacteria; kingdom Pseudomonadati; phylum Pseudomonadota; class Gammaproteobacteria; order Pseudomonadales; family Pseudomonadaceae; genus Pseudomonas; species Pseudomonas sp. NPDC087697. The sequence continues at coordinate 37,814 of NZ_JBIUVW010000030.1, forward strand.
CATGAAACGCATTGAAACAGGGCAATGCCATCTGTCTGCAGGTTACATCTTTGCGCTTCGGGTCGTTGCGGATTTACCTCATAATCGCGCGTTTCTACCGTCGGTAGCTCCGCTTCTCTACTAATCTATAGTCGCTGCTACCAGACCTTTAATAGCCAAGGAGAAAGGCAATGCCAGATAACTGGACCCGGCGTCAGTCGGATGCATCTGCCAAGGATGCTTTCGAACGTTTACTGGCCCCATCTAATTTGCCTGCGACCCTATGAGCCAAGCCGCCTTAGTCAATCCCAGCCTGCTCACATGGTCTCGAGAGCGTGCAGGCCTATCCACCGAGCAGGTTGCGAAAAAGCTGCCAGTGAAACGTGATCGAGTACAGGAATGGGAAGCTGGCGAGACCAAACCAACATTCCTTCAAGCTCAAAAGTGGGCGAATCTCGCTCACATTCCTTTTGGCTTTTTGTTTCTTCAGCAGCCGCCAGTCGAAAACCTGCCTTTGCCTGATCTGCGGACAGTGGGAGGGATTGCTCGTCAACGACCCAGTCTGGAGCTGTTGGACACAGTGAGGGATGCTATACGTAAGCAAGACTGGTACTTGGAGTATCTGCAACAACAGGAGCATCAACCGCTGGCATTTGTCGGTCGCTTTAATAGCCGATCTCAAGTCAAAGAGGTGGTGGACGATATCCGTCGGACCTTGGGCGTGAACCCTGACATCGCTCGACTGGATTACGAAAAATACAGCCGTGCCTTGATCGAAGCTGCTGAAACGGCGGGCATTTTGGTGATGCGCAGCGGCATTGCCCTAGGGAACACTCACCGCAAGCTCGAAGTGAGCGAGTTTCGGGGTTTTGCCATCAGCAATGCCTTCGCCCCCGTCGTATTCATCAACAGTTCCGACGCCCCCACAGCCAGGCTCTTCACCTTACTTCACGAACTGGCACATATCTGGATTGGTAGTAGTGGAGTGTCTGACGGAAATACCGCTAATGGTCGAGACGAAGAGCGATTCTGCAATGCAGTTGCAGGTGAGTTTCTGGCTCCCGAAACCCAATTTCGCGCCCTATGGAACGTTGATGCTAACTGGGAAAGCAATTTAGCTCCGTTAGCCACTCGGTTTCACGTCAGCAAATTAGCTATCGGCCGCCGCGCACTGGATCTTGGTTATATAAGCCAGGCGCAATACAGCGCTTACTATCGAATGATCCTCAAGGCTTTCCAGGATGAAAAAGGTGGAACAGGTGACTATTACCGTAATGCCACCGCGAAAAACAGCCCTCGCCTAAGCAAGGTAGTGCTGACCGAAGCAATGAGTGGCCGGATGCTGCTGCGAGATGCGGGACACTTGCTCGGTGTGCAACCTGCCAAATTAAGGACTCTCGCCAGCAAGATTACGGAATGAATAATTTACTTGACGCTAACACACTGATCGAAGCAAAGAACCGTTACTACGGGATGGCTATCTGTCCCGGATTTTGGCAATGGTTATTACTTAAAAATAAAGCATTAGCTTTAGCCAGTATTACACCTGTAATGGATGAGCTAACAAAAGGGCATGACGATTTGGCGGGTTGGGCGAAGGATAATTCTGATTTCTTTCACTCCATCGCCGATCAGGGTACGCAACTGGCATTCGCCAAAGTTGCGGGGCTTGTGGCTGATCAAGCGCCTAAGATGAGAATAGGCGCTATGGAGGAGTTTTTAGCGGGCGCTGACCCATGGTTGATTGCAAAGGCGATGACTACGGGGGCTACAGTCGTTACTCATGAAGTGCTGAATCTCGACGCTAAACGAAAATTCATCATTCCCAATATTTGCCAGGAGCTTAATATTCCTTTTTTGAATACGTTTGAATTGTTGCATAGGCTTGAAGCGAAGTTCGTGTTGCCTGCTTAAGATGGTTTACTCAAGTCATTCATGGCTGAAGGTTTATTAAGTGTATTGATTAGTGTGCTTTTTCTCCAGTACGGAAAGTCCGATGTTTATTTTTATTTTTGTGGAAAAGGGGACGGATTTATTATTGCGGGTTGTCTGGATGTGCGAGTGGAAATTGGCCTGTGCCATATCAACGAAGACTGAAGGAGCGGTCGCGACACTACATCTTGTGTCGCCAGCAGCTATGATCGATACCACATGTGCCGGTGGCAATGAGTGCTCGTAGCTTAATTAAAGGTAGTGCGATGACTAAATTTTCCATATTTCAACGGTTTTTTTTACCCATGGAAGTCAAGGCAGTTTTGATGGCGCTGGCTATTGAAGAACGTAAACTCCGTGAGGCTGAAAATAAACCACTCTTCGGTCCTCACTCGGGTTTTAACCTTATAAATTCCGAAATTCGCAGGCTTATTATGTCGGAGTCGGGCGTGCTGGTACTGAAAATCCGGGAAGGCGTTGCTCCGCGTACACTTGCCTATCTTGCTATTGCCAACTACACCGCTCGGGAACTTCTTACTGGCCGTTATCACATCCATCGGGGCATTCTCTCGATGCCAGGTCAGAGCCTCTTTTCCCTTTGGGCCGCTGCGACAGCTGAGCTTGAAACAGCTGGCATGCATAGCTCAGAGGAAACCATCGAAGGGAAACGGAATTTTCACCAGCAAATCAAAGAGCTTGGGTGATCCAGCCCTCATGCCGAAAGCCAGGCTCGGATCTAAGGAGGACAGACCACGTTTTCTCACACCCATAATCGTGGTCTGTCCTTGTATTTCCCTCCGCGACCCAACTGCTGGAGAACATCGCCTTGGGCGAGGGTGTTCACAGTGAGCTGGCGCGGGTGCTGGTGACTTCACTGCGCGATGGCTGCGACTTGCTGGATGTGGTTGGGCGACGATTGCAGGCGCAGGTGCTGTTGGTATGAAAAATGGGCGACCTTGTTCAGGTCGCCCATTTCAGTTGGTGGAAAAACGAGTATGAAAATAAATCCCGTTTTTCAGGCCAATAAAAAGCCCGCTTTCGCGGGCTTTATTCGAACATTTGTCATAATTATTTAATGAAGCAGTCCTCGGCCAGGACATTCATCATCAGGCCTTTAACGCGACAAACCACAGTAATTTTTTGCCCCTTGCGCAAATTTCCAAGCTGCTGATTCATGGAGTCGTCAAAAAAAGCCTGAACCGAAGGAAGCTCATACATCGCGCCAGTACCAAGAGTTACATAGAGATTGTTAGTAAAGTCTTTTTTGATATCGCCAACAGCCCCTGTAACCTGAATCAGTCGCCCTTTGTATCGATTATCCGCCGCTACCTCATTGCCCTTATAGTCCGACAGGATTTGACCGATCCCAACTTGCATTGCCTGCTCTTTAGCTGGCTCAGGAGCTGGGGCGGAAACCGACGAAGATGTCGATGCGCTAGAGGTACTAGACGAGCGACTGGAAGAGCCGCCCTGCATAGAAACAAACACTATCGATAAGACTAAGTATCCGAAAGCCAGAATCCTTGCCTTGGAAGTGCGCCCTTTACCCAGCGTGAACCATGCAAAGACGATTGGTAGGACTAAGATTCCAAGCGCAAGCATGACGCCCACCGGTCGAGCATCGGTAGCTGGAGGCTTAGGCGTCGAGCCATTGGTTACCGGTTTAGAGTTTGGACGACCGCAGTTAGGGCAAGCGGGCGCAGAGTCAGATACGTCTTTATTGCAATCCGGGCATGCAACAATCGCCATTCGGAACTCCTTTTCTCTGTTAGTGAATGAACCTCATTGGTCAGCTCTTAAAGTCTATCTCCTACAAAAGTGGCGACAGATTTATTTTCGCGGGATTTTTTTTGGGGGGAAAGCTAGTTGCAACGCGGAGCGTCACGGGATGCGTTACCACGCGGAGCGTGGGAACGATCAGTGGGAAGGCGCAGGTCCATTTTCATTTCAGCCAAAGCCCTGCCCAGTATCAGTCGGTGTAAAGGGGCACCAAACCTGCCCCCAACCCAACCATTCACTGAATGTCTTTCAAGTAATCCTTAAGCGCAATAAGCGGACTATCAAGCTGCTCCAGCGTCTGCGCAGCGCTGAAGTCTCCCGACAATCTATCCAGCTCTCGACCCAGCGGTGTACCAGCCCCACCTATCGCCTCAAGCGCCAGCCCCACGCATTCAGCCACTTTGACCTTAATGGTCGCGACATCACCTCTGCGTACCAGCAAGCCGAATACGTCCCTTTGGTAGTCGCCCATCATCAGGTCGTCGCGCAGGATCGGGCTTTGACCTTCGGTTTCGTAGGCGAGTTTGAGGGAGAAGAGGGCGACTGTTTCCAGGGGTAATTCCATGGGGGGAATCCTTTTGAAATGTCCTGCCTGTGTGGGAGGTGTGGAAGAACAGCAGGATCAAAAGATCGCAGCCTTCGGCAGCTCCTACGGAGGGGGGCTTTTTGGCAGGCGAAAAAAAAGGCCTTGCTAAGCAAGACCTTTCTTAATTTTGGTGCCCCGAGGGAGACTCGAACTCCCACTCCTTTCGAAAACGGATTTTGAATCCGCCGCGTCTACCAATTCCGCCATCAGGGCTCAATGGCGGCGAAGTATAGAGATGAGATAACCGTCGGTCAATCAGGTACATGGAGAATTTTCACTATTTCCGCTAGACTTCCCGGCCCTGCTAGACGAACCCCATCATGCGCGTTGCTGACTTTACTTTCGAACTCCCTGATTCGCTGATCGCTCGCCACCCTTTGGCCGAGCGGCGCGGTAGTCGCCTGTTGACCCTGGATGGGGTCAGCGGCGCTCTGGCACACCGTCAATTCACTGATTTGCTTGAGCATTTGCGCCCGGGCGATTTGATGGTGTTCAACAATACCCGGGTGATTCCGGCGCGGCTGTTTGGCCAGAAAGCTTCCGGCGGCAAGCTGGAAATTCTGGTGGAGCGGGTGCTCGACAGTCATCGCGTGCTGGCCCATGTGCGCTCCAGCAAGTCGCCGAAGCCGGGTTCGAAGATCCTCATCGACGGCGGTGGCGAAGCTGAAATGCTCGCGCGCCACGATACGTTGTTCGAACTGGGGTTCGCCGAAGAAGTGCTGCCGTTGCTCGACCGCGTCGGGCACATGCCGTTGCCTCCTTATATAGACCGCCCGGACGAAGGTTCGGACCGCGAGCGTTATCAGACGGTCTACGCCGAGCGTTTGGGCGCAGTGGCGGCACCGACTGCTGGGCTGCATTTCGATCAGCCGTTGCTGGAGGCGATTGCCGCCAAGGGCGTCGAGACGGCGTTCGTGACCTTGCACGTCGGCGCTGGCACCTTTCAGCCGGTACGCGTTGAGCGGATCGAAGATCACCACATGCACAACGAATGGCTGGAAGTCGGCCAGGACGTGGTGGATGCGGTCGCTGCGTGCCGTGCGCGTGGCGGGCGAGTGGTGGCGGTGGGGACCACCAGCGTGCGTTCGCTCGAAAGCGCTGCCCGTGATGGCGTGCTCAAGCCGTTCAGCGGCGACACCGATATCTTTATCTACCCAGGCCGGCCGTTCCATGTGGTCGATGCCCTGGTGACCAACTTTCATTTGCCCGAATCCACGTTGTTGATGCTGGTTTCGGCGTTCGCTGGTTATCCCGAGACCATGGCCGCCTACAAGGCCGCCGTCGAGCATGGATACCGCTTTTTCAGCTACGGTGATGCGATGTTCATCACCCGTAATCCCGCGCCACGCGGCCCAGAGGATCAAGAATGAGTCGCACCAGTCGTATGTCATTTGAGCTATTGGCCACCGACGGCAAGGCTCGTCGCGGTCGTCTGACTTTCCCGCGTGGCACTGTCGAGACGCCAGCCTTCATGCCGGTCGGCACTTACGGCACGGTCAAGGGCATGTTGCCGCGAGATATCGTCGCCACCGGCGCCGAGATCATTCTGGGCAACACCTTTCACCTGTGGCTGCGTCCTGGCACGGAAGTGATCAAGAAGCACGGCGACCTGCACGATTTCATGCAGTGGAAAGGCCCGATTCTGACCGACTCCGGCGGTTTCCAGGTGTTCAGCCTGGGCGCCATGCGCAAGATCAAGGAGGAGGGCGTGACCTTCGCCTCTCCGGTTGATGGCGCGAAAGTGTTCATGGGCCCGGAAGAGTCGATGCAGGTTCAGCGTGACCTGGGCTCCGACATCGTGATGATTTTCGACGAATGCACGCCGTACCCGGCCGACGAAGATGTAGCGCGGGTGTCCATGGAGTTGTCGTTGCGTTGGGCTCAGCGTTCGAAAAACGCCCATGGAGACAACACGGCGGCGCTGTTCGGGATTGTTCAGGGCGGCATGCACCAGGACCTGCGCATGCGCTCCCTGGAAGGCCTCGACAAGATCGGTTTTGATGGCCTGGCGATCGGCGGTCTGTCGGTGGGCGAGCCCAAGCACGAGATGATCAAGGTGCTTGATTATCTGCCGGGCATGATGCCGGCTGACAAACCTCGTTACCTTATGGGCGTTGGCAAACCGGAAGACTTGGTTGAGGGTGTGCGCCGCGGGGTGGACATGTTCGATTGCGTGATGCCAACCCGTAATGCCCGCAATGGGCACTTGTTCATTGATACTGGCGTGCTGAAGATCCGTAACGCGTTCCATCGCCATGATGATTCGCCGCTCGATCCGACCTGCGATTGCTACACCTGCCAGAACTTCTCCCGTGCTTATCTGCACCATCTGGACAAGTGCGGTGAAATGCTGGGTAGCATGTTGAATACCATCCACAATTTGCGCCATTACCAGGTGCTTATGGCTGGTTTGCGCGAGGCTATTCAACAGGGTACATTGGCCGCCTTTGTCGATGCCTTCTACGCCAAGCGCGGGCTACCTGTGCCGCCTTTGGACTGAGTTTTCTGACCCCAAGATTCAACATTTGCAACTGGAGTGCTAAATGAGCTTTTTTATCTCTAATGCCATGGCTGATGCTGGTGCCCCTGCGGCAGGCCCAATGGGCGGCGGCTTTGAGTGGATTTTCCTGGTCGGCTTCCTGGTCATCTTCTACCTGATGATCTGGCGTCCACAGGCCAAGCGCGCCAAAGAGCAGAAGAACCTGCTGGGCAGTCTGCAGAAAGGCGACGAAGTTGTGACCACCGGTGGTATCGCCGGCAAGATCACTAAAGTGGCAGATGATTTCGTTGTTCTGGAAGTCTCCGACACCGTCGAAATGAAATTCCAGAAGGGTGCCATCGCCGCCACGCTGCCAAAAGGCACGCTAAAAGCGATCTAAGTTCCAACTTCATACTCAATCGACGGGGCGCGCAAGGCGCCCCGCGTCATAAGCGGGCGGCGTGATGCTGAACAAATACCCTCTGTGGAAATACATTCTGATCCTGGCGGTGCTGGCGGTCGGTCTGATTTATTCCGCTCCCAATCTTTATCCTGACGATCCGGCCATTCAGGTCAGCGGTGCAAGTACTGCGCTGCAGGTTAATCAGGCGGATCTGGATCGTGTGAGCAAGGCGCTCAACGACGCCGGGATCAACGTCAAGGCTGCCTCTCTTTCGGCCAATGGCAAGGGCGGTTTGTTGCGTCTGACCAAGGCTGAAGATCAACTGCCAGCCAAAGACGTCGTGCGTAAGGCGTTGGGTGATGACTATGTTGTCGCGCTGAACCTGGCACAAACGACTCCGCAATGGCTGCGCAGCCTCGCCGCGCATCCGATGAAACTGGGTCTGGACTTGTCCGGTGGTGTGCACTTCCTGCTCGAAGTGGACATGGAAAAAGCCCTCGACGCCCGCCTGAAAGTCTACGAAGGCGACGTCAAGAGCCTGTTGCGTAAAGAGAAGCTGCGCTATCGCAGCCTGCCGCAAATCAATGGTGCCATTCAGCTGGGTTTCAGTGATGAAGCTTCCCGCGAAGATGCCCGTGCGCTGATCCGCAAGAACTTCAACGATTTCGACATTGTTCCGGCCGACCTCAATGGTCAGGCGGTACTGCGTCTGGCGATGACCCCGGCCAAGCTGGCGGAAATCCGCGAATACTCCATCAAGCAGAACTTGACCACGGTCCGTAACCGCGTCAACGAGCTGGGTGTTGCCGAACCTATCGTTCAGCGTCAGGGTGCCAACCGCATCGTGGTTGAGCTGCCAGGCGTGCAAGACACTGCCGAAGCCAAGCGTATCCTCGGCAAGACGGCCAACCTCGAGTTCCGTCTGGCGGCTGAGCCAGGTGCTTCGAAAGCTACCTCCGAGACTTTCGAGTTCCGTGAAGGCAAGCGTCCTCCTGCGCAAATCGAGCGTGGCCTGATCATCACTGGCGACCAGGTAACTGACGCCAAGGCTGGTTTCGGTGAGCACGGTACGCCGGAAGTGAACATTCGTCTGGACGGTCACGGCGGTGAGCTGATGAACCGTGCGACGCGCTCCAACGTCGGTCGCAGCATGGCGGTGATCTTCATCGAGCAGCGCCCGGTGACGACTTACGTCAAGCAAATGGTCAACGGCGTCGAGAAAGACGTGCCGGTTCAGACCTTCAAGGAAGAGAAGAAGATCATCAGCCTGGCGACCATTCAGTCGCCGCTGGGTGCTCAGTTCCGCATCACTGGCCTGAACGGTCAGGGCGAGTCCTCGGAGCTGGCATTGCTGCTGCGCGCGGGTGGTCTGGCGGCACCGATGTACTTTGCTGAAGAACGCACCATCGGTCCAAGCCTGGGTGCTGACAACATCACCAAGGGTATCGATGCGTCGCTGTGGGGCATGCTGTTCGTTTCGCTGTTCATCATGGCCATCTACCGCTTCTTCGGCATCGTTGCCACGGTTGCGCTGGGTGTGAACATGGTGCTGCTGCTGGCCTTGATGTCGCTGCTGGGTGCAACGCTGACCCTGCCAGGTATCGCCGGTATCGTGTTGACCATGGGTATGGCGGTCGACGCCAACGTACTGATCTTCTCGCGGATACGTGAAGAGATCGCAGCCGGCATGACCGTGCAGCGAGCAATCAACGAAGGCTTCGGCCGGGCATTCACTGCGATTCTCGACGCCAACCTGACCACCTTGCTGGTGGGCGGGATTCTGTTTGCCATGGGTACAGGTCCGGTCAAGGGCTTCGCAGTGACCATGTCCCTCGGGGTGCTGACCTCGATGTTCACGGCCATCATGGTTACCCGCGCGATGGTCAACCTGATCTTCGGCGGTCGTGACTTCAAGAAGTTGTGGATTTAAGGGGCTGCCATGTTACGTACTATCAACTTCATGGGCGTTCGCAACGTTGCGTTCGGCGTCACATTGTTCCTTACGGCCCTGGCGTTGTTCAGCTGCTTCCACAAGGGCATGAACTGGGGGCTGGACTTCACCGGCGGTACGCTCATCGAGCTGACCTACGAGCGTCCGGCCGATGTCATGAAAGTTCGCGGCCAGTTGGCTGAAGCGGGTTATCACGAAGCGATCGTTCAGAGCTTCGGCGCTACCACCGATTTGCTGGTGCGCATGCCTGGCGAAGACCCTCAACTGGGTCACCAGGTGGCTGAAGCGCTGCAGAAAGTCGGCGGCGACAACCCGGCGGTGGTCAAGCGCGTCGAGTTCGTAGGCCCGCAGGTCGGTGAAGAACTGCGCGACCAGGGCGGCCTCGGCATGCTGATGGCGCTGGGCGGCATTCTGATCTACCTGGCTTTCCGCTTTCAGTGGAAGTTCGCGATCGGTGCGATTGTCTCGCTGATCCACGACGTGATCGTGACCGTCGGTATCCTGTCGTTCTTCCAGGTCACCTTCGACCTGACGGTGCTGGCGGCGGTACTGGCGATCATCGGTTACTCGCTCAACGACACCATCGTGGTATTCGACCGGGTTCGTGAGAACTTCCGTGTGCTGCGCAAGGCCAGCCTGATCGAGAACATCAACGTCTCGACCACGCAAACCCTGCTGCGGACCATGGCGACATCGATCTCCACCTTGCTGGCGATCTCGGCTCTGCTGTTCTTCGGTGGCGACAACCTGTTCGGCTTCTCCATCGCACTGTTCATCGGCGTTCTGGCGGGTACCTACTCGTCGATCTATATTGCTAACGTCGTGCTGATCTGGCTGAGCCTGAGCAGCGAGGATTTGATTCCTTCTGCCAATACCGAGAAAGAAGTGGACGATCGTCCTTGAGGCGTTATTTCCTCTCGTTATAACCAAAAGGCGCGAGTATTGAACTCGCGCCTTTTTTTATGCTCCAACGCAGGGAGAAGCGCGGGCATGTCCCGCATGTGATGGTCAGGAGGTTCATGTGAACAAGTCGTTACTGGTTGGTGCGGTATTGGGTGCTGTCGGTGTAACTGCCGGAGGCGCTGTTGCCACCTACAGCCTGGTAAAAAGCAACGGCCCTGAGTATGCGCAAGTTCTGGCGGTTGAGCCGGTCAAAACGCAGATCAAGACTCCACGTGAAGTATGCAGGGATGTGCCTGTTACCCGGCAGGCGCCGGTGAAGGATCAGCATCAGATCCTCGGTACAGTGATCGGCGCAGTCGGCGGTGGTCTGTTGGGCAATATGGTCGGTGGCGGTAATGGCAAAAAACTTGCCACCGTGGCGGGCGCGGTTGGCGGCGGTTACGCCGGCAACAGGGTGCAGGAAGGCATGCAGGAGCGTGATACCAGCACCTCGATGCAAAGGCGTTGTGAAACGGTCAATGACGTCAGCGACAAGCTCGTAGGCTATGACGTTCGGTATTCGCTGGGCGGCAAGGAAGGTAAGGTGCGGATGGATCGTGATCCGGGCAACCAGATTCCGGTCGATAAGGACGGTCACCTGATTCTGGGTCAGAATCAACCGGCGAAGTAATGAGCCGATTTGTAGGAGCAAGGCTTGCCCGCGATGGCATCACCGCGGTCTGACAGATGCACCGCGCTGCCTTCATCGCCAGCAAGCTGTGCTCCTACGAAGGGCGGGCGGTGAGGTAAATTTCAGGCATAAAAAAAGCACCCCGAGGGGTGCTTTTTTGTGCCTGGCGCTTAGCGTTTCAGCGAGGCTGGCAGGTGCGGCTGGATGGCCGTCAGTACTGCTTTGAAGCATTTGGTGTTACCGGCAACGACGTGGCCTTTTTCAAGGAAGTCGTGACCACCGGTGAAGTCGCTCACCAGGCCGCCAGCTTCCTGGATCAGTAGGGCGCCTGCAGCCATGTCCCACTCGGACAGGCCCGACTCCCAGAATGCGTCGTAACGACCGGCGGCAACATAAGCCAGGTCCAGGCTTGCTGCGCCAGCGCGGCGGATGCCGGCGGTCTGGCCAACCAGGCTGCGGAACATGCCCAGGTAGTTGTCGAGGTTGTCCATCTGGTCATCACGGAACGGGAAGCCCGTACCCAGCAGCGCGCCTTCAAGGCTGGTGCGACCGCTTACGCGCAGGCGACGACCGTTGAGCTGAGCGCCACGACCACGGCTGGCGGTGAATTCTTCCTGGCGAACCGGGTCCAGAACCACTGCGTGTTCCAGGCGGCCACGGTATTTGCAGGCGATGCTGACGGCAAAATGCGGAACGCCGCGCAGGAAGTTGGTGGTGCCGTCCAGTGGGTCGATGATCCACAGGTAGTCTTCGCCTTCGCCGCTGCCAGCGTGCATGCCGGTTTCTTCACCGAGAATGCCGTGGGTAGGGTAGGCCTTGCGCAGCGCGTCGATGATTTTCTGTTCGGCAGCGCGATCCACTTCGGACACGTAGTCCTTGGCGTCTTTTTCGTCGACCTTGATGGTATCCAGGCGCTCGATGGAGCGGAAGATCAATTCACTGGCGCTGCGGGCGGCGCGCAGCGCGATATTCAGCATGGGCTGCATGGATGTGTCACCTAAGGTTGTTAAAGAAAGCCGAGCATTCTATCAGAAGTTTTCTACAGGTGAAGGACGACGTTCGCTTTCATAGCTTAACGGTAGGATGAACTGTAAGATTTGCTCCTCATTTCCCTGTCAGAGAGCGCCTCCCTTGCTGCAGAACATTCGTGTCGTCCTGGTCAATACCAGCCATCCGGGGAATATCGGTGGGGCTGCGCGTGCCATGAAGAACATGGGGCTGTCGCGATTGGTGCTGGTCGAGCCGCGCTTGTTCCCGCATCACGAAGCCGATGCTCGGGCCTCCGGTGCCGGTGACATCCTGGAAAACGCGCAAGTCGTCGCCACGCTGGAAGATGCACTGGTCGGCTGCAATCTGGTGCTGGGCACCAGTGCTCGTGATCGTCGTATCCCTTGGCCGCTGCTCGATCCCCGTGAGTGTGGGGTGAAAGTGGTCGAGGAGGCTGCGCAAGGCGCCGAGATCGCTTTGGTGTTTGGTCGTGAAGACTCCGGCCTGACCAATGAAGAGCTGCAGCGATGTCATTATCACGTGCACATCCCATCGGACCCTGAGTTCAGTTCGCTGAACCTCGGGGCAGCGGTGCAGGTGTTGGGCTATGAAGTGCGCATGTCCTGGCTGGCGGCTCAAGGTCAGCCAAGCAAGATCGAGAAGGATGAAGTGGCGTCCACCAAGAGTGGTGAGCTGGCGACCATGGATGAGTTGGAGCGATTCTATGAGCATCTGGAGCAGACGCTGGTAGCCATCGAATTTCTCGATCCGGAAAAACCGCGACACTTGATGGCGCGCCTGCGTCGGTTGTACGGACGAAGCTCGGTCAGCCGGGCGGAAATGAATATTTTGCGTGGCATCCTCACGGAAACCCAAAAAGCGGCCCGTGGTGAGCTCCTTAAACGGAAGGATTAATGATGTTCGAGCGTTTGCGTGAAGATATCCAGAGCGTTTTCCATCGTGACCCGGCGGCACGTAATGCTTTCGAGGTGCTGACCTGCTACCCGGGCATGCACGCCATCTGGATTCATCGCCTGTCGTCGGCGTTATGGGGCATGGGCTGGAAATGGCTGGCACGGCTGGTATCGAACTTCGGTCGCTGGTTGACCGGGATCGAAATTCATCCGGGTGCGAAGGTTGGCCGTCGCTTCTTTATTGACCATGGCATGGGCATTGTCATCGGCGAAACCGCTGAAATCGGCAATGACGTGACGCTGTATCAGGGCGTGACTCTCGGCGGTACCAGTTGGAACAAAGGCAAGCGCCATCCCACGCTGGAAGATGGCGTGGTGGTGGGGGCGGGCGCCAAGGTTCTGGGGCCGTTCACCGTGGGTGCTGGTGCCAAGGTGGGTTCCAATGCGGTGGTGACCAAGGCTGTGCCGGCGGGTGCGACGGTGGTCGGGATTCCTGGGCGGATCATCGTCAAATCCGATGATGAGCTGGAGGCCAAGCGCAAGGCCATGGCCGAGAAGATTGGTTTCGATGCCTACGGGGTCGGCGAAGACATGCCGGACCCGGTGGCGCGCGCCATCGGTCAGTTGCTGGATCACTTGCAAGCGGTCGATGGTCGACTGGAAGACATGTGCGGCGCGCTCAAGGATCTGGGCAGCCCTTACTGCGCCAAAGACTTGCCCGAGCTGCGCGAAGAAGACTTCGCCTGCGTAAAAGACAAGGGCGAAAGCAAGGCCAGTTGAATCGGGTTGACCCCTTCGCGAGCAAGCCCGCTCCCACATTAGATCTTCAGAGGCCGCAAATTTGTGCACAACAGAGATCAAGTGTGGGAGCGGGCTTGCTCGCGAAGAACGATAACGCGCATTTGCTGGTCGTTCGCCCCCCGCTTTTGCTATAGTGCGCGCGCTCTTTTGCGGGTAAACCTGACTAAAGTACTAGGTCTTATAGTTGACTTAAATACTCGGGAATTGCATACTCGCCCCCATCCCGAAACTCCGCGGTAATTGTCCATGCGACTGACTACAAAAGGCCGATACGCTGTCACCGCCATGCTTGACCTGGCGTTGCACGCGCAACATGGGCCGGTGTCCCTGGCCGATATCTCTGAGCGCCAAGGCATTTCCCTGTCCTACCTCGAACAGCTTTTCGCCAAATTGCGCCGCAGCAATCTGGTCTCCAGTGTCCGTGGTCCAGGCGGTGGCTACCAGCTATCGCGTGACATGCAGGGCATCCAGGTTGCTCAGGTAATCGATGCGGTAAACGAATCGGTCGATGCGACCAAATGCCAGGGGCTGGGTGATTGCCATGGCGGCGACACCTGTCTGACCCACCACTTGTGGTGTGATCTGAGCCTGCAAATTCACGAATTTCTGAGCGGTATCAGCTTGGCTGACCTTGTAACTCGCCGTGAGGTGCAAGAAGTAGCCCAGCGTCAGGACCAGCGTCGTTGCAACAGCAAGACACCGCGTCTGGACAAGATTGAAGCGTCCGCCGTCGAATGACAGCCAAAGAGCTAGCGGCACGCCAGCCAGCCTGATTTAGGAGATAGTCCATGAAATTGCCGATTTACCTTGATTACTCTGCGACCACCCCGGTTGATCCGCGTGTCGCGCAAAAGATGAGTGAATGCCTGCTGGTCGACGGAAACTTCGGTAACCCGGCGTCCCGCTCCCACGTGTTCGGCTGGAAAGCCGAAGAATCGGTCGAGAACGCTCGCCGCCAGGTCGCCGATCTGGTCAATGCCGACCCGCGTGAAATCGTCTGGACCTCCGGTGCTACCGAGTCCGACAACCTGGCAATCAAGGGTGTCGCGCATTTCTATGGCACCAAAGGCAAGCACCTGATCACCACCAAGATCGAACACAAGGCTGTCCTCGACACCATGCGCCAACTGGAGCGCGAAGGTTTTGAAGTCACCTACCTCGATCCTCGTGAAGACGGTCTGGTGACGCCTGAGATGATCGAAGCCGCGCTGCGCGATGACACCATCCTGGTGTCGGTCATGCACGTGAACAACGAAATCGGCACCATCAACGACATCGCAGCCATCGGTGAACTGACCCGTTCCAAGGGCATCCTGTTCCATGTCGACGCTGCGCAGTCCACCGGCAAGGTCGAGATCGACCTGCAGAAACTGAAAGTCGATCTGATGTCCTTCTCGGCTCACAAAACCTATGGTCCTAAAGGCATTGGCGCGCTGTACGTAAGCCGCAAGCCGCGTGTTCGCCTTGAAGCGACCATGCACGGCGGCGGTCACGAGCGCGGCATGCGTTCCGGCACCCTGGCAACTCACCAGATCGTTGGCATGGGCGAAGCGTTCCGTGTGGCCAAAGAAGACATGGCTACCGAAAACGTCCGTATCAAAGCCCTGAGCGACCGCTTCTTCAAACAGGTCGAAGGCCTCGAAGAGCTGTACGTCAACGGCAGCCTGACGGCCCGTGTTCCGCACAACCTGAACCTGAGCTTCAACTACGTTGAAGGCGAGTCGCTGATCATGGCGCTCAAGGATCTGGCGGTATCGTCCGGTTCGGCCTGCACCTCGGCGTCCCTTGAGCCTTCGTACGTACTGCGCGCCCTGGGCCGCAACGACGAACTGGCACACAGCTCGATTCGCTTCACCTTCGGCCGTTTCACCACCGAAGAAGAAATCGATTATGCCGCGCAGAAAGTCTGCGAGGCCGTCACCAAGCTGCGCGCTCTGTCGCCGCTGTGGGACATGTACAAAGACGGCGTCGACATTTCGAAGATCGAGTGGGCGGCACACTAACGAATTAAGTCGCCGCATACGGGCTCTGTAAGCGTACTGAAAAGTTGGCTTACAGGGCCCGAAGAGCGACTCTCTGATGAGTGAGGATTGAATCATGGCTTACAGCGAAAAGGTCATCGACCACTACGAGAACCCGCGCAACGTCGGCAAGATGGACGCGGAAGATCCTGATGTCGGCACCGGCATGGTCGGCGCTCCAGCGTGCGGCGACGTTATGCGCCTGCAAATCAAGGTCAACGAGCAAGGCATCATCGAAGACGCCAAGTTCAAGACCTACGGCTGCGGCTCTGCCATTGCTTCCAGCTCCCTCGCTACCGAGTGGATGAAGGGCAAGACTCTGGATGAAGCAGAAACCATCAAGAACACTCAGCTGGCCGAAGAACTGGCCCTGCCGCCAGTGAAAATCCACTGCTCGGTACTCGCTGAAGACGCCATCAAGGCTGCCGTTCGCGATTACAAGCAGAAGAAAGGCTTGATCTGACTTTCAAGATTTGGCGACGAGTAAGGAGTCACCGATGGCTATCAGCATGACAGAAGCGGCTGCTCAACACGTGCGACGCTCCCTCGACGGGCGCGGCAAGGGTGATGGGATTCGTCTGGGTGTTCGCACCACGGGCTGTTCCGGCCTTGCCTACGTGCTGGAGTTTGTCGATGAGGTAGGGGCAGACGATCAGGTATTCGTAAGTCACGGCGAGAAAGTGATCATCGATCCGAAAAGTCTGGCTTACCTGGACGGTACCGAGCTCGATTTCGTCAAGGAAGGGTTGAACGAAGGCTTCAAGTTCAACAATCCCAACGTGCGCGGCGAATGTGGCTGCGGCGAAAGCTTCAACATCTGAGGCTGCTCGTGGGTATTCCTTGTCATTTCGCTTTATTTGAGCTGCAACCGAGCTTCACTCTGGATCTCGATCAGCTGGCTACGCGCTACCGTGAGTTGGCGCGCGGCGTTCATCCAGACCGCTTTGCTGACGCTTCCGAGCGCGAGCAACGGCTGGCGCTAGAGCAATCCGCGAGCCTCAACGAGGCCTACCAGACGCTCAAAAGTCCCCCCAAGCGCGCGCGTTACCTGCTCGCCATGGGTGGTCGTGAGCTGCCGCTGGAGGTCACGGTGCATGATCCGGAATTTCTTCTGCAGCAGATGCAATGGCGCGAAGAGCTCGAAGACCTGCAAGACAGTGCCGATCTGGCCGGGATTGCAGTATTCAAGCGTCGCCTGAAGGTCGCTCAGGATGAACTGAACGAAAGCTTCGCGGCTTGCTGGAATGATGCAGCGCAACGTGAACAGGCCGAACGCCTGATGCGGCGCATGCAGTTCCTCGACAAGCTCACCTACGAAGTGCGCCAGTTAGAAGAGCGCCTCGACGATTAACCCAGTGCCGCCTCGGTCGCACGCCTGATATACCGATCAGTCCGGATTACGATGGCCCTACTGCAGATCGCCGAACCCGGCCAAAGTCCTCAACCGCACCAGCGTCGTCTGGCTGTGGGGATCGACTTGGGCACTACCAATTCGCTGGTCGCTGCGTTGCGCAGTGGTCTTTCCGAGCCGCTGGCCGATGCTGACGGGCAAGTCATTATGCCGTCTGCGGTGCGCTATCACGCTGACCGTGTCGAGGTCGGCGAGTCCGCCAAACTGGCAGCTGCTACCGATCCGCTGAACACGGTGTTGTCGGTCAAGCGCTTGATGGGTCGTGGTCTGTCCGACGTCAAGCAATTGGGCGAACAGTTGCCGTACCGCTTTGTCGATGGCGAGTCGCACATGCCGTTTATCGACACCGTGCAAGGGCCGAAAAGCCCGGTCGAAATTTCCGCCGATATCCTCAAGGTGCTGCGTCAGCGCGCCGAGTTGACGCTGGGCGGCGAGCTGGTTGGCGCGGTGATCACCGTTCCGGCATATTTCGATGACGCACAGCGCCAGGCAACCAAGGACGCGGCCAAGTTGGCCGGTCTGAACGTGCTGCGTTTGCTCAACGAGCCGACCGCTGCGGCGGTGGCTTATGGTCTGGATCAACAGGCCGAAGGCCTGGTTGCCATTTATGACCTGGGCGGCGGCACCTTCGATATTTCGATTCTGCGTCTGACTGGCGGTGTGTTTGAAGTGCTGGCAACCGGTGGCGACAGTGCCCTGGGCGGCGACGACTTCGATCACGCGATTGCTGGCTGGATCATTGAGAACGCCGGTCTGTCCGCCGACCTCGATCCGGGCGCGCAACGTCATTTGCTGCAAACCGCGTGTGCGGCCAAAGAAGCCCTGACCAATGCGGCGACGGTTGAAGTCGCCTATGGCGATTGGAAATCCGAGCTGACCCATGAAGCCTTCGATGCGCTGATCGAGCCGATGGTCGCTCGCAGTCTGAAAGCCTGTCGTCGTGCGGTGCGTGATTCCGGTATCGAACTGGAAGACGTGCACGCTGTGGTCATGGTTGGCGGCTCGACTCGCGTGCCTCGCGTTCGTGAAGCGGTTGCCGAAGCCTTCGGTCGCGAACCGCTGACCGACATCGATCCGGATCAAGTGGTGGCCATTGGTGCTGCGATCCAGGCCGATACCTTGGCCGGCAACAAGCGCGATGGCGGCGAACTGCTGCTGCTCGACGTGATTCCGTTGTCCTTGGGGCTGGAAACCATGGGCGGTCTGATGGAGAAGGTGATTCCGCGTAACACCACCATCCCTGTCGCCCGCGCTCAGGACTTCACCACCTATAAAGATGGCCAGTCGGCCATGGCGATCCACGTGTTGCAGGGCGAGCGCGAGCTGATCAGTGACTGCCGTTCCCTGGCGCGTTTCGAATTGCGCGGCATTCCAGCCATGGTCGCGGGTGCGGCGAAAATTCGCGTGACCTTCCAGGTCGACGCCGATGGCTTGCTCAGCGTTGCCGCCCGCGAATTGGGTTCGGGCGTTGAGGCGAGCATCCAGGTCAAGCCGTCCTACGGCCTGACGGACGGCGAAATCGCCCGCATGCTCAAGGATTCGTTCCAGCACGCCAACGACGACAAGGTCGCCCGCGTGCTGCGTGAACAGCAAGTCGATGCCCAGCGTTTGATCGAAGCGGTGCAGGGCGCCCTCGATGTCGACGGCGAGCGCCTGCTCGACGCCGAAGAACGCATGGTCATCGAATTGCAGATGCAGGAACTGACCGAATTGATGCAAGGCACCGATGGTTACGCCATCGAGCAGCAGACCAAGCGTCTGTCGCAAGTGACTGATGCCTTTGCTGCCCGCCGCCTGGACTCGACGGTGAAAGCCGCTCTGGCGGGGCGCAACCTGAATGAAATCGAGGAATAACTGATGCCGCAGATCATTTTTCTGCCACACGCCGAGCATTGCCCGGACGGAATGGTTGTAGAGGCTGAGACCGGCAAGTCCATTCTCGAAGTCGCCCATGACAACCATATCGAGATCGAGAGCGCCTGCGGCGGCGTCTGTGCCTGCACCACCTGTCACTGCATCATTCGCGAAGGCTTCGACTCGCTGAATGAGGCCGATGAGCTGGAAGAAGACTATCTTGATCGGGCCTGGGGTCTGGAAGCGCAGTCGCGCCTGACCTGCCAGGCAGTCGTCGGGACTGAAGACCTGACCGTCGAAATACCTAAATACTCGCTCAACCATGCAGCCGAAGCGCCGCACTGATTCAAGGATCTGTCATGAGTCTTAAATGGGTTGATGTGCTGGAAATCGCAATCCAGCTGGCTGAAAGCAAACCGGACGTGGATCCGCGTTACGTGAACTTCGTCGATCTGCACCAATGGGTGCTGGCATTGCCAGAGTTCAATGATGACGCTGCTCGCGGTGGCGAGAAGGTGCTTGAAGCCATTCAAGCGGCCTGGATCGAAGAAGCCGACTGAACGCACCGTACGCCGTTAGGCAATACCAAAGAACCCGCGTATAATTCGCGGGTTTAATTTTTCGCAAATTACCGTTTCTGGAGTTACACCATGGCTGTTCAACGTACTTTCTCCATCATCAAGCCTGACGCAGTTGCAAAAAACGTGACTGGCGAGATCATCACCCGTTTCGAAAAAGCTGGCCTGCGCGTTGTAGCTTCGAAAATGAAGCAACTGTCCAAAGCTGAAGCTGAAGGCTTCTACGCTGAGCACAGCGCTCGTGGTTTCTTCGGCGACCTGGTTGCTTTCATGATCTCCGGTCCGGTTGTTGTTCAGGTTCTGGAAGGCGAAAACGCTATCGCTCTGAACCGTGAGCTGATGGGCGCTACCAACCCTAAAGAAGCTGCTGCCGGCACCATCCGTGCTGACTTCGCTGACTCCATCGACGCCAACGCTGTACACGGTTCGGACTCCGAAGCCGCTGCTGCTCGCGAAATCTCGTACTTCTTCGCAGCTACTGAAGTAACCACTCGCTAAGCATTGGCTTATGAGTGAAGGTGAATCCATGACTACATCGACTGCAAAAACTAACCTGCTGGGTCTGACTCAGCTGGAAATGGAAAAATTCTTCGACTCAATCGGGGAGAAGCGTTTCCGTGCCGGTCAGGTAATGAAGTGGATTCACCACCTTGGCGTCGATGATTTCGACGCCATGACGAACGTCAGCAAAGCCTTGCGCGACAAGCTCAAGGCTATTGCTGAAGTTCGCGGCCCCGAAGTGGTCAGCGAGGACATCTCCAGCGACGGCACCCGTAAGTGGGTGGTGCGCGTGGCGTCCGGCAGCTGCGTCGAGACTGTCTACATTCCCCAGGGCAAACGCGGCACTCTGTGCGTTTCGTCCCAGGCAGGCTGTGCCCTGGATTGCAGTTTCTGCTCCACCGGCAAGCAAGGTTTCAACAGCAACCTCACCGCCGCCGAAGTCATCGGCCAGGTGTGGATTGCCAATAAATCGTTCGGCAGCATCCCGGCAACCGCCGACCGTGCCATCACCAACGTGGTGATGATGGGCATGGGTGAGCCGCTGCTGAACTTCGACAACGTCGTTGCCGCCATGCACCTGATGATGGATGACCTGGGCTACGGCATTTCCAAGCGCCGTGTAACCCTGTCGACCTCCGGCGTGGTGCCGATGATCGATGAGCTGTCCAAGCACATCGACGTTTCCCTGGCGTTGTCCCTGCACGCACCCAACGATGCGCTGCGTAACCAGTTGGTGCCGATCAACAAGAAATACCCGCTGAAAATGCTCCTCGAGTCTTGCCGTCGCTACATGTCGTCCTTGGGCGAAAAGCGCGTGCTGACCATCGAGTACACCTTGCTCAAGGACATCAATGACAAGGTCGAGCACGCGGTTGAAATGATCGAGTTGCTCAAGGACACCCCTTGCAAGATCAACCTGATCCCGTTCAACCCGTTCCCCCATTCCGGTTACGAGCGGCCGAGCAACAACGCCATCCGTCGTTTCCAGGATCAACTTCATCACGCTGGCTTCAATGTCACCGTGCGCACCACCCGTGGCGAAGACATCGACGCCGCGTGTGGCCAATTGGTAGGACAGGTGCTGGATCGCACCCGTCGTAGCGAGCGTTATATCGCCGTGCGTGAATTGAGCGCCGAGAACGATATGGCGCAAGACGCTGCGAATCGTACTTAAGAGAGGATCTCCATGTCCCTGCGCCTAGCGCTGCTTCTGCTGTTCGCCAGCCTGTCGGCTGGCTGTGTTCTGTCGGGTGATTTCAATCCGATGAAAACCAGCAAGGGGCGCGACGAGGCGCGTGCTGCTTATGTGCAGCTGGGCGTGGGGTATCTGCAGCAGGGCATGACCGAGCGGGCGAAAGTCCCGTTGAAGAAGGCCCTCGAACTGGATAGCTCCGACCCGGACGCCAACGCGGCGTTGGGCCTGGTATTTCAGGCCGAGATGGAGCCCGAGCTCGCTGATCAGCATTTTCGCAAGGCACTGTCCGGTCGTCCTGGTGATGCACGCATCCTGAACAACTACGGCAGTTTTCTCTTTGAAGAGAAACGTTACAAGGAAGCTTACGAGCGCTTTGAGCAAGCGGCTGCCGATAGCCTTTATCCCGAGCGTTCACGGGTTTTCGAGAACCTCGGCATGACCGCATCGATGCTCGGTCAGCGTGAGTTGGCTCAGCAGCAACTGGAAAAAGCCCTGCGCCTGAACCGACAACAGCCACGTGCGTTGCTGGAAATGGCTGAGTTGTCGTACGAAGACAGGCATTATGTGCCCGCGCGCGACTATTACGATCGTTTTAGCCTGCTCGCCGAGCAAAATGCACGTAGTCTATTGCTCGGCGTTCGGCTGGCCGGCGTGTTCGAAGATCGCGACAAGGCCGCCAGTTTGGGCCTGCAATTAAAACGACTCTATCCCGGTACGCCGGAATATCAGCAATACCTGTCGGAGCAATGATGAAAGCGGCGCATCCAGAAGTTGTAGCAGCGACTCGCGTAAACCCCGGAGAGACCCTGCGTCAGGCCCGCGAAGGCAATGGTTGGTCGCTGGCGGAAGTAGCGCTCAAGCTCAATCTCACCGTGAATTCCTTGAAGAATCTGGAAGACGGCGCTTTCGACAAGCTGCCCGGGCATACCTTTGCTCGCGGCTATATCCGCGCTTACGCCAAACTGCTTGGCATGGATCAGGCCGTTCTGGTTCAACAGTTCGATCAGCACACCGGCACCGACTCCCAGGGCAGCAACGTGCACAGCCTTGGGCGTATCGAAGAGCCAACACGAGTTTCCCATACCATTTTGCGAATCGTCAGCCTGTTGCTGCTGATTGCCGTGGTGGGTGGCGGTTTTGTCTGGTGGCAGGATCAAACGTCCTTGCGCACCAAGGACTTGATCGGTCTGAGCCCTGAGCACGTGGAAGTCGAAGGCGCCGATGGCACCACACAGATTCATCCGCTCGACGAGCCGGAAGATCAGGCCGTAGTAGAAGGTCAGACCGAAGCCGGGACGCCTCTTGCTTTGCCTGAGGGTCCGGCCACCGCCGAAGTTAAGGCGACTGTTGAAGCGCCAGCTCCGGCGGCTCCGGTAGCTCCCGTGATCGTGCCGACAGCCCCCGTAGTTGTGCCGACGGCCCGCACTGCACCAGCCCCGGTTGTTGCGACGCCAGTGGCACCGGTCGCGCCTGCTGCGCCTGCGCCAGCGCCAGTCGTGGCGGCCGCGTCAGCACCAGCCGCTCCGGTTGCCGGCGCGGGTCAGGTTCGGATTCAGTTCTCTGCCGACTGCTGGACGCAAGTTACCGATGGCAACGGCAAAGTGCTGTTGAGCGGTCTCAAGCGTAAAGGCGAAACCGCCGACGTCAGCGGCAAACCACCGTTTGCAGTACGTCTGGGCTATGCCCATGGCGCGCAGATCAGCTACAACGGGCAAGTGGTCGATGTAGCTCCGTTCACCAGTGGCGAGACTGCTCGCCTGAAGTTGGGTCAATAAGTCATGCACGGCGAATCTCCAATCAAACGTCGCGAATCCCGCAAGATCTGGGTTGGTTCGGTACCGGTGGGCGGTGATGCGCCTATCGCTGTACAGAGCATGACCAACAGCGACACCAATGACGTTGCCGCCACCGTGGCCCAGATCAATCGTCTGGAAGCTGCTGGCGTCGATATCGTGCGGATTTCCGTTCCGGACATGGACGCCGCTGAAGCCTTCGGTCGAATCAAGCAACTGGTCAAGGTGCCGTTGGTTGCCGACATTCACTTCGACTACAAGATCGCCTTGCGCGTAGCCGAACTGGGTGTCGATTGCCTGCGCATCAACCCCGGCAACATCGGTCGTGAAGACCGTGTGCGCGCGGTGGTCGATGCTGCCCGTGACCGCGGGATTCCGATCCGTATCGGCGTCAACGCCGGTTCCCTGGAAAAAGACCTGCAAAAGAAATATGGCGAGCCAACGCCTGCCGCGCTGGTCGAGTCGGCCCTGCGTCACGTCGAGCACCTTGAACGCCTGAATTTCCAGGACTTCAAGGTCAGCGTGAAGGCCTCCGACGTGTTCATGGCCGTCGAAGCCTATCGTCTGCTGGCCAAGGAAATCGTTCAGCCACTGCACCTGGGCATCACTGAAGCCGGCGGTTTGCGTTCTGGCACAGTGAAATCCGCCGTGGGCCTCGGTATGCTGCTCGCCGAAGGGATTGGCGATACTATTCGCATCTCGTTGGCGGCTGATCCGGTCGAGGAAGTGAAAGTCGGCTACGACATTCTCAAGTCCCTGCACCTGCGTTCCCGTGGCATCAACTTCATCGCCTGCCCGAGCTGCTCGCGGCAGAACTTCGATGTGGTGAAAACCATGAACGAACTGGAAGGGCGTCTCGAGGATCTGCTGGTGCCGCTGGATGTTGCGGTCATCGGTTGCGTGGTCAACGGTCCCGGCGAAGCCAAAGAGGCCCACATCGGCCTGACTGGCGGTACGCCGAACCTGATTTACATCGACGGCAAGCCGGCGCAGAAATTGACGAATGACAATCTGGTGGATGAGCTGGAACGGCTGATCCGCCAGAAAGCGGCCGAAAAGGTCGAAGCCGACGCGGCAGTTATCGCCCGCGGCTGATCGAACGAATTAAGGAAATTTTGTGAGCAAGTCTCTGCAAGCCATTCGTGGCATGAACGACATCCTGCCCGAACAGACCCCTCTGTGGCGTCATTTCGAGGGCACCGTTTCGCGTCTGCTGGATAACTACGGTTACAAGCAGATTCGTATGCCGATCGTCGAGTTCACCGAGCTGTTCAAACGCTCCATCGGTGAAGTGACCGACATCGTCGAAAAAGAGATGTACACCTTCGACGACCGTAACGGCGACTCGCTGACCCTGCGCCCTGAGGGCACAGCGGCGTGCGTGCGTGCAGTGCTTGAGCACGGCATCACTGGCGGTGGCCAGGTGCAGAAACTCTGGTACATCGGCCCGATGTTCCGCCATGAGCGTCCGCAAAAAGGCCGTTATCGCCAGTTCCACCAGATTGGTTGCGAGGTTTTCAACCTCGATGGTCCAGACATCGACGCCGAACTGATCGTGCTGACCTGGCGCCTGTGGGGCGAGTTGGGCATCCGTGACGCGGTCAAGCTCGAACTCAACAGCCTGGGCACCAGTGAATCTCGCGGTCGTTATCGCGATGCACTGGTCGAGTATCTGACGGCACGTCTGGACCAACTGGACGAAGACAGCCAGCGCCGTCTGAAAACCAACCCGCTGCGGGTGCTTGATACCAAGAACGCCGATACCCAGGCGGCCTTGCTCGATGCGCCGAAGATGGCTGACTACCTCGACGAAGAGTCCCGCACTCACTTCGAGGGCCTCAAGGCTCGTCTGGACGCCGCCGGCATTCCTTACGTGATCAACCCGAAGCTGGTGCGCGGGCTGGATTACTACAGCAAAACCGTATTCGAATGGGTCACCGACAAACTCGGCGCCCAGGGCACTGTCTGCGCGGGTGGCCGTTACGACGGTCTGGTCGAGCAGATGGGCGGCAAGCCGACTCCGGGCGTTGGTTTCGCCATGGGTATCGAGCGCCTGGTGCTGTTGCTCGAAACCCTGGAGCAGATCCCGGAAGAAATCTCCCGGCAGGTCGATGTCTACCTCTGCGCCTTCGGTGAAGCCGCCGAGTTGGCAGCGCTGACACTGAGCGAACGGGTTCGTGATCAGCTGCCAAACCTGCGTCTGCAGATCAATGCCGGCGCAGGCAGCTTCAAAAGTCAGTTCAAGAAGGCCGACAAGAGCGGTGCGCTGTACGCATTGATCCTCGGTGACGACGAAATGGCCCAGCAAGTGGTAGGTTTCAAACCCCTGCGTGGCCAGGGCGAACAACAAAGCATTGCCTGGGATGCGCTTGCCGCTCACCTGGCCACCTGCGTCGTGCAGGGTTGAAGCTGTCAAACAGCCGATTTAGCGAATAAGGAGTATTGGGGTGTCGAGTACCGAAGACGAACATCTGGCGGAATTCAAAGACTGGTGGCAGCGTAACGGCAAACCTCTAGTGACCGGCGGCCTGTTGGCACTGGTCATCGTGTTCGGCTGGCAGGCGTTTCACAAGTATCAGAGCAATCAGTCGCAAGGCGCCTCGATGCTCTATCAGCAACTGCTGGAAACCACACTGACCCCGGACGGTAAGCCTGACCCGGCCCGTGTAGCGGACCTCGCCAACAAGCTCAAGAGCGAGTTCGGTGGCACTGCTTACGCACAATACGGCAGCCTGTTCGTGGCGAAAGTCGCGGTCGACAGCGGCAAGCTGGATGATGCTGCAAGCGAGCTCAAGGCTGTGACTGACAAACCCGCCAACCCGGCTCTGGGCGAAGTGGCGCGTCAACGTCTGGCTCAGGTTCTGGCCGCACAGAACAAGGTCGACGAAGCGCTGAAACTGCTCGAAGGTGATGCCGACAAGGCATTCCTGGCCACTCGCGAAGAACTCAAGGGTGACCTGCTGGTCCAGTTGGGTCGTACCGACGAAGCCCATGCTGCTTATCAAAAAGCCAAGGCTGCGCTGTCGGATGAAGCGGCGGTCGGTGGCTTACAAATCAAGCTGGACGACCTTGCCAAAGGGGATGCGTGACGTGATCCGTTGGAAACATGCAGCATTGCTGGCTCTCGCCATTCTGGCCACGGGTTGCAGCAGCAACAGCAAAAAAGAACTGCCGCCGGCTGAGTTGGTCGACTTCAAAGAAGAAGTGGTCCTGCAAAAGCAGTGGAGCCGTTCGATCGGTAACGGTCAGGGCGAAATCTACAACATGCTGGTGCCAGGCATCGATGGCAACACCCTCTATGCTGCCGACTCCAAAGGCATCGTGATGGCGCTGGATCGTATGAACGGCGACGTCAAATGGAAGAAAGATCTCGAACTGCCTGTGTCCGGCGCCGTTGGTGTGGGTTACGGTCTGGTCATGATCGGTACGCTCAAAGGCGAAGTGGTTGCCCTGGATGCAAGCTCCGGTGAAGAGAAATGGCGCGCTCGCGTGTCCAGCGAAGTGCTCGCACCGCCTGCAAACAACGGTGACGTGGTGGTGGTGCAGACTCAGGGCGATCATCTGATCGGTCTGGATGCTGCCACCGGCAACCAGCGCTGGTTGTATGACAGCACTCCTGCGGTACTGACTCTGCGCGGCACCAGTGCGCCGGTCGTTACCAATCATCTGGCGCTTGCCGGTCTGTCGACGGGTAAAGTGGTCGCTCTGGATATCTCCAACGGCGTGCCGGTCTGGGAGCAGCGCATTGCGATTCCACAGGGTCGCTCGGAGCTGGAGCGTGTAGTCGATATCGACGGTGGCTTGCTGCTGTCCGGCGACAAGATCTACGTGGCCAGCTATCAGGGGCGTGTTGCGGCCCTGGACCTGCAAAGCGGTCGTCAGCTCTGGCAGCGTGATGCTTCCAGCTATGCCGGTGTCGCCCAAGGTTTCGGCAGCGTCTATGTGAGCCTCGCTTCGGGTAGCATTGAAGGCATCGACGAGCGTTCTACCACAGCGTTGTGGACTAACGACTCGCTGGCCCGCCGTCAACTGACGGCACCGGAAGTGTTCTCCAGCTACGTTGCAGTCGGTGACCTGGAAGGTTACCTGCACCTGCTGAGTCAGGTGGACGGTCGTTTCGTCGGCCGTGAACGCATCGACAGCGACGGCCTGCGTGTCCGTCCGCTGGTGGTGGGTGACATGATTTACGTGTTTGGCAACAGTGGCAAACTGGAAGCCCTGACCATCAAGTAATGGTTTGACTATGCTTGGGGTTAATTCTCCAAGCGGCCTTGCTCTGCAAGGCTTGCGGCACATCAAGTGCTGCCCCGAGCACCAGCCGCTGCCTCGCAGCGGCTTTTGTATTTTCTGAAATAACGAAGTGGAGAGCCGCATGGTTCCCGTAATCGCCCTGGTGGGCCGACCGAACGTCGGCAAGTCCACCTTGTTCAACCGCCTGACCAGGACTCGTGACGCCATCGTCGGCGACTTGTCCGGTCTGACCCGTGATCGCCAATACGGTGAGGCCAAGTGGCAAGGGCGTTCCTACATTTTGGTCGACACCGGCGGTATCTCCGGTGACGAACACGGTATGGACGAAAAAATGGCCGAGCAGTCGCTGCTGGCCATTGAAGAAGCGGATGTCGTTCTGTTCCTGGTGGATGCCAAAGCCGGTTTCACCGCGGCCGACCAGATGATCGCCGAACACTTGCGCAAGCGTAACAAGCGTTCTTATGTGGTTGCCAACAAGGTCGACAACATCGACCCTGAAATGGCCCGCGCCGAGTTCGCCCCGCTGGGCATGGGGCACGCGATCCCGATCGCCGGTGCCCACGGTCGTGGCATCACCCAGATGCTGGAAATCGCCCTGAGCGACTTCCCTAAAGACGATGAAGAGCCGGAAGACGGCGAAGAAGAGATCGTTGCCGAAGGCGAGGAAGCCAAGCGCATTCCTGGCCCGAGCGAAAAAGACGGTATCAAGATCGCTATCATCGGCCGTCCGAACGTCGGCAAGTCGACCCTGGTCAACCGCATGCTCGGTGAAGACCGGGTGATCGTGTATGACCAGCCAGGCACCACCCGCGACAGCATTTACATCCCGTTCGAGCGTAACGACGAGAAGTACACGCTGATTGATACCGCGGGTGTGCGCAAGCGCGGCAAGATCCACGAAGAAGTCGAAAAGTTCTCCGTGGTCAAAACCCTGCAAGCGATCAAAGACGCCAACGTGGTGATCTTCGTGATGGACGCCCGCGAAGGCGTGGTGGACCACGACCTCAACCTGCTGGGCTTTGCCCTGGAAGCGGGTCGTGCGTTGGTGATCGCGATCAACAAGTGGGATGGCATGACGCCGAGCGAGCGCGACTTCGTGAAGGTCGAGCTGCAACGTCGGCTGTTCTTCGTCGACTTCGCCGACATCCACTTCATCTCGGCCCTGCACGGTACTGGCGTGGGCAACCTCTACGCGTCGGTGCAGAACTCGTTCAAGTCCGCGGTCACCCGCTGGCCGACCAACCGCCTGACCCAGATTCTCGAAGATGCGGTCGGTGAGCACGCGCCGCCGATGGTCAACAACCGCCGGATCAAGCTGCGTTATGCCCACTTGGGTGGCGCGAACCCGCCGATCATCGTGATCCACGGTAATCAGGTCGAGAAGGTTCCAAAGTCTTACGTCCGTTACCTGGAAAACACCTACCGTCGCGTCTTGAAGCTGGTCGGTACGCCGATCCGCATCGAGTTCAAAGGTGGTGAGAACCCGTACGAAGGCAACAAGAACACGCTCACCGACCGTCAGGTCAACAAGAAGCGCCGCTTGATGACACACCACAAGAAAGCCGACAAGAAGCGCCGCGACAAGCGTTGATTCATGCCTGCCCGCTCTTTTCAGGCGGGCACTTTGTGGCGAGGGAGCTTGCTCCCGCTCGACTGCGCAGCAGTCGCAAGTCAGCCGATGCGTTTTATCTGAACAACCTCGGTTTCAGGTTTTGGGGCCGCTTCGCGGCCCAGCGGGAGCAAGCTCCCTCGCCACAGGTTATGGGCTGGCTGTATTAGAGGAGGGGTGCCTGTTGGCGCCCTTTTTTTATGGCCGGCGTTTGAGCTATCCTCGGGCTCTCCCGCGCCGCCGTTAGAGCCGGGTGTTCAGTAGGGAATCACCGATGATCACCAGCAAGCTGCCGAATGTCGGCATCACTATCTTCACCCAAATGTCTCAGCTCGCGGCACAGACCGGCGCGATCAATCTGTCTCAGGGGTTCCCCGATTTCGATGCTCCGCAAGCCTTGTGCGATGCGGTCGGTCGGCACATCGCCAATGGCCATAACCAGTATTCACCGATGACCGGCCTGCCGGTGCTACGCCAACAAGTGGCAGCGAAGATCGCCCGCAGCTATGGCGTGAGCGTCAATGCCGACACCGAGGTGACCATCACTCCCGGCGCGACTCAGGCGATCTTCAGTGCCATTCAGGCAGTTATCCACAGCGGTGACGAAGTGATCGTCTTCGATCCGGCCTACGACAGTTATGAGCCTTCGGTGGCGCTGGCCGGCGGGCGTTGTGTGCACGTGCCGTTGGGGGGGAAGGATTTCGCCATCGATTTCCAGAAACTCGGCGAAGCGCTGAGCCCCCGTACACGGATGATCATCCTCAACTCGCCGCATAACCCGAGCGGTGCGCTGATCTCGCGCGCCGAGCTGGATCAGTTGGCGGCATTGATCCGCGACCGTGACATTTATGTGATCAGCGACGAGGTGTATGAACACCTGGTGTTCGACGGCGTGCCGCATGTCAGTGTGTTGGCCCATGAAGAGCTGTATCAGCGCGCCTTCGTGGTCAGCTCTTTTGGCAAGACCTACCACGTCACTGGCTGGAAGACCGGCTACGTGGTCGCGCCACCGGCGCTCACGGACGAACTGCGCAAGGTGCATCAATACGTCAGTTTTTGCGGCGTGACCCCGTTGCAGTACGCACTGGCCGACTTCATGGCCGAGCATCCGGAACATGTCGAAGAGTTGCCGGGTTTCTATCAGGCCAAGCGTGATCTGTTCTGTGATTTGCTGCTGCCTTCGCGGTTCAGCTTTACCAAGGTCACCGGGACCTATTTCCAGTTGGTCGACTATTCGCAGATCCGCCCGGACCTGAACGATGTCGACATGGCCATGTGGATGACTCGCGAACATGGCGTGGCGGCAATCCCGATTTCGGTGTTCTACCAGAACCCGCCGCAGGAACAGCGCTTGGTGCGCCTGTGTTTTGCCAAGCGTGAGGAGACGCTGCGTCAGGCAGCGGAAAAACTATGCGCGATCTGACAGTCTTGCCCAATCTGAACGTTGCGTTGATCCAGACCACGTTGGCCTGGCATGACCGTCAGGCCAACCTTGAGCATTTCGAGCAGTTGCTGGAGCAGGCGCGGGGCGCCGACCTGATCATCTTGCCGGAGATGTTCACCACCGGTTTTTCCATGGAGTCACAAACCCTCGCTGAAACGGAAAACGGCCCGACCAGCAAATGGCTGCGAGTGCAGGCCGCCAAACATGACGCGGTGATTACCGGCAGCGTGATTGTCCAGGCCGCCGATGGCAGCCATCGCAATCGGCTGTTGTGGGCGCGGCCGGACGGTGAGGTCTTGCATTACGACAAGCGTCACCTGTTCCGCATGGCCGGCGAGCACAACCATTTCACTCCGGGCGAGCATCAGGTGCAGTTCGAGCTCAAGGGCTGGCGGGTGCGTCCGCTGATCTGCTACGACCTGCGTTTCCCGGTGTGGAGCCGCGATGCACAAGACACCGATTTACTGCTGTACACCGCCAACTGGCCGGGCGCACGGCGTCAGCACTGGAACCGTTTGCTGCCAGCGCGGGCCATCGAGAACCTCTGCTATGTCGCAGCGGTAAACCGGATTGGCACCGACGGTAAGGGCTTTGCCTATACCGGCGACAGCCAGGTGCTGGATTTCCAGGGCGAGACGCTGCTCGGGGCCGGTGAGGCTGACGGGGTGTTTCAGGTCGTTCTGAACGCTGCGGAGTTGGCGGCTTATCGCTCGCGGTTCCCGGCGAATCTGGATGCCGATACCTTCGAGCTCACCTGAGATTTTCGCTGCCTGACAGACCGTCTTCGCGAGCAAGCCCGCTCCCACATTAAACCTGCGTCGTTCATGCAATGTGTGAACTGAAGAAGATCCAATGTGGGAGCGGGCTTGCTCGCGAAGAGGCCATCACAGACAGCACAAAACATGCAGGTACAAAAAAGGCCCCGAGGTTTTCACCTCGGGGCCTTTTGTTTATCGGTGATCGTTACGCCGCTTTCGCTTCCGGCTGGCTCAGGGAGCGGTTCAGCGCGCTGAACAGGGCCTTGAAGCTGGCGGTGGTGATGTTTTCATCGATGCCCACACCATGCACCGCACGCTCGCCGTTCACTCGCAGTTCAATGTAGGCCGCAGCCTTGGCATTGGTGCCTGCGCCGATCGCGTGTTCGTTGTAGTCCATGATTTCCACCGGGATCGGCAGACCGGCCACCAGTGCTTCCAGGGCGCCGTTGCCCTTGCCACGCCAGTGCAGGTTGGTTTCGCCTTGGCCTTTGCTGGAGACTTCCACTTCGACGGCGCTATGACCGTTCTCTTCCTGCAGGCGATGGCTGACCAGTGCGTACGGCGTGTTGGCCTGCAAATACTCGCTGTGAAGCAGCGCGTGGATCTGCTGGGCAGTCATCTCAAGGCCCAGGCGATCAGTCTCGCGTTGTACGACCTGGCTGAACTCGATCTGCATGCGGCGCGGCAAGTTGATGCCGTATTCCTGTTCCAGCAGGTAAGCGATACCGCCCTTGCCGGACTGGCTGTTGACGCGAATCACCGCCTCGTAGCTGCGACCGATGTCGGCCGGGTCGATCGGCAAGTACGGCACTTCCCACAGCTCGTCCGGTTTCTGCTGGGCGAAGCCCTTGCGGATGGCGTCCTGGTGCGAGCCGGAGAACGCGGTGTGAACCAGGTCACCGACGTACGGGTGACGTGGGTGCACCGGAATCTGGTTGCACTCTTCAACGACTTTGCGCACGCCGTCGATGTCGGAGAAATCCAACTCAGGGTCCACACCCTGGGTGTAGAGGTTCAAGGCCACGGTGACCAGGTCGACGTTACCGGTACGCTCGCCGTTGCCGAACAGGCAGCCTTCGACACGGTCGGCGCCGGCCATCAGGCCCAGCTCGGTGGCGGCAACGCCAGTGCCACGGTCGTTGTGGGTGTGCAGGCTGATGATCACGCTGTCACGACGATTGATGTGACGGCCGAACCACTCGATCTGGTCTGCGTAGATGTTCGGAGTGGCGCATTCGACGGTGGCCGGCAGGTTGAGAATCATCTTGTGCGCAGGCGTCGGGTTCCAGACCTCGATCACGGCGTCGCAGACTTCTTTGGCGAATTCCAGCTCAGTGGCACTGAAGGTTTCTGGCGAGTATTCGAAGGTCCACTCGGTTTCAGGCTGCTTGGCTGCGTATTTGACGAACAGCTTGGCGGCGTTCACGGCGATGGCCTTGATCCCGTCCTTGTCCTGGTTGAAGACAATCCGGCGGAAGGAAGGGGAGGTCGCGTTATAGAGGTGAACGATGGCCTTTTTCGCGCCGCGCAGGGATTCGAAAGTCCTTTCGATCAGGTCTTCACGGCCCTGGGTCAGCACCTGAATGGTGGTGTCGTCCGGGATGTGGCCGCCTTCGATCAGGGTACGCACGAAGTCGAAGTCGGTTTGCGAAGCGGCCGGGAAGGAGGCTTCGATTTCTTTCACACCGACGGCGATCAGGGTTTTCCAGAAGCGCAGCTTTTTCACTGCGTCCATTGGCTCGATCAGCGACTGGTTACCGTCGCGCAAGTCGGAGCTGCACCAGATCGGCGCGGCAGTGATGGTCTTCGACGGCCAGGTGCGATCCGGAATATCGATAGTCGGGAAAGCGCGGTATTTCGAAGACGGGTCTTTGAGCATGCTCATCAGGAAATCCTTATGGTTGTGGCCGAAAAGAGGCGGCCTGCCGGTGGATCAAAAATGCGTTGGATAAAGCGTGGGGCGAGGCAGCGCGATTCAGCCTGGCAGTCGTGCGCTGACGAGGCACAGGCTGCGGTGCTGGCGAAGCTGAATGAGGGTGTGAGAAGTTTTCATGTCTTCAACCCTAACCGCGAGGGTGAAAGATGGCAAGCAGTCGAAAAACTTTGAGATAAGTTCTGCTTTAGCGGGATTTTGCGCGATTTTATGGCGCTGAATTTGATATCTGACGGTATTGATTGCGTCGATGTTTGAAGGTCGGCAATCTTGAAATTGTGGGTGATGCTGGAATCGCCATCGCGAGCAAGCTCGCTCCCACACTGGATCTTCGGTGTGCACACAATCTGCGACACACAAGCGATTAACTGTGGGAGCGAGCTTGCTCGCGATGAGGTCATCCGCCTCATCGAGGATTCAAGGCTGGAACGCGCCGATGAAAATCGCCGGGTCCACGCGCGCATCGTTCAGGCTGACGTTCCAGTGCATGTGCGGCCCGGTGGCACGACCGGTGGAGCCGACTTTGCCGACTACGCTACCGCGCGCCAGTTGCTGGCCGACTTTCACGTCGATTTTCGACATGTGGCAGAACATGCTGATAAATCCCTGGCCGTGGTCGACGAATACCGTGTTGCCGTTAAAGAAGTAGTTGCCGATCAGAATCACCTTACCGCTCGCCGGTGTCTTGATCGGCGTGCCAGCCGGCACCGCGAAGTCCAGGCCTGCGTGGGGATTGCGCTCTTCGCCGTTGAAGAACCGGCGCACGCCGAACTTGCTCGACAGCGGACCATTGACCGGTTTGTCCAGCAACAGATTGCTGGGCGTCACCGGACTGAAAGTGCGGTAGGCGTTAATCTGTTCGGCCAGCTCAAAGTCGATGCGCTTCAGATCGTCCGGGTTCGGATTGACCTGACGCTGATTCTTCAGGGTGATGTGCTGTTCCGGGTACTTCTTGTTGCCGACCATGAACGTCAGGTTACGGCCGCCCGCGCTGAGTGCCTGACTGCCGGGTTTGACGGTCAGGGGCACGCCGACAATCGCCAGCCAGTTGTTCTGTTCCTTGACCACCAGCACCGGTTTGCCTTGGTAACTGGCCTTGGGCGCCTGAGCCGAAGTGCCCAGATCGACCACCGCCACACCGCCTGGCACCGGTTTGTTCAGCAGGCGCGTGATGTAGCTGTCGGCGTGGGCGTTGAAGGTCAGGCAAAGCAACAACAGCAGTGCAAGAAAACGCGGCATGGATCAATCCAGTAAAGAAAGGGTGACAGGCGTCAGGTGGTTGTCTTCGACCCGGACCTGCAATTCGCCTTCGCCGAGTCTGGCTTTCAGGCGTTGGCCGTTTTGAGTCTGCGCGGCACTGCGGATCGCGTTGCCGCGTTCATCGAGCAAAATGCTGTAACCACGGGCCAGCGTCGCCAGAGGGCTGACCACGTGCAAGGTTTGCATCTGGGTTTGCAGTTGCAGGCGACGGGCCTTCAGGCCTTCGCGCATTGAGCGCGGCAGGCGCTCGGCGAGGCTGTCGAGGCGCTGGCGAAGCAGCGCCAATTGCCGTCCCGGATGTTGCCCGGCGAGGCGGGTTTCCAGGCGAATCAACCGTTCGCGACGGGTATTGAGGTTGCGTTCGAAAGCCCGGCGCAGGCGCATGTCCAGGTCGTCGAGACGTTGCGCTTGCTGACGCAGGCGTTCGCCGGGATGGCGCAGGCGACGCGAGATACCTTCCAGGCGCAGGCGATCACGCATCAAGCGATCACGGATGCGCATCACCAGGCGTCGATGCAGGCTCTCGACCCGACGCACCAGATCGCTGGAATCCGGTGCCAGCAGTTCAGCGGCGGCCGAGGGTGTCGGTGCGCGGACGTCGGCTACGAAGTCGCTGATCGACACATCGGTTTCATGCCCGACGGCGCTGACAATCGGTGTGATGCAGGCATCCACCGCACGGGCCACGGCTTCTTCGTTGAAGCACCAGAGGTCTTCCAGCGAGCCGCCGCCACGCGCGAGGATCAGCGCATCAAAACCGCGGGCGTCGGCCAGTTTCAGTGCGCGGACAATCTGCGCAGTGGCTTCGCGGCCTTGCACGGCAGTGGGGATCAGGGTCAGCACGACTTGCGGCGCGCGGCGACGGAATACGCTGATGATGTCGCGAATCACCGCGCCGGTCGGCGAACTGATGATGCCGATGCGTTGCGGATGTGCCGGCAGCGGTACTTTACGCTCGGCACTGAACAGGCCTTCGGCGCTGAGTTTTTCCTTTAGCGCATCGAACGCCAGACGAAGCGCACCGTCACCGGCAGGCTCGACGGTGTCGAGAATCAGCTGATAATCGCCACGTCCTTCAAACAGCGAAACCTTGCCCCGAACCTTGACGGCCAGGCCATCCTTCAAGGCCTGACGGACCCGCGCAGCGTTCTGCCGGAAGAGCGCGCAACGCACCTGGGCGCCGCTGTCCTTGAGGGTGAAATAGATGTGGCCGGACGCTGGGCGGGCGAGGTTGGAAATTTCGCCTTCGACCCAGATGTTGCTGAACACGTCTTCGAGCAACACCCGCGCGCGGCCGTTGAGCTGACTGACCGTCAGGACTTCTCGGTCCAGGCCGAGTCTTGCAAAGGGATCTTTAATCATGGGGCGCAGTTTAAAGGCATTCTCCGGATGAATGCACGATCCACCGTAGGAGCTGCCGCAGGCTGCGATCTTTTGATCTTCAGCGATTCCAGATCCACCGAAAATCGAGATCAAAGGATCGCAGCCTGCGGCAGCTCCTTGTATCTCGACTATCGCTCCGTCAGGAGCGATAGTTCTCGACTGATCATCGAGGGAGGGACCTGGAAG
>NZ_JBIUVW010000031.1:0-72125 GCF_044743155.1 Pseudomonas sp. NPDC087697
TTCAACTTCACCGCCGAAGTCGCCGTGGCCCGGGGTGTCCACGATGGTGATGGGGTAGCCGGTCCAGTTGCTGGCGGTGTTTTTCGCCAGAATGGTAATACCGCGCTCTTTCTCCTGGTCGTTGGAGTCCATCACGCGCTCGTCGTTGACCTCGTTGCGCTCCAGGGTCCCGGATTGACGCAAGAGCTTGTCTACCAGGGTGGTTTTACCATGGTCAACGTGAGCAATGATGGCGATGTTGCGTAGATTTTCGATCACTTGTGTATCTCGATCAGAGGATTCGGTGTGCTGACAAGTCTTGGCAGCGATTTACAATAGAGTCAGGCCTTGCCGTTACAGCTTGACGGCGGCGTCGGGGGGCCGGTGACGCAGGCCACAGGCAAACAGCCCCGGGCTCTTAGCTCGGTCGATAAACGCGCACATTGGCATGCCCCTCACTGAGCAAATGGTGGGCATGCAGGCGACTCATCACGCCTTTGTCGCAATACAACAGGTACTGGCGAGTAGGGTCCAGTTCCTTGAAACGAGCGTTCAGAGCATAAAACGGCATCGCTTGTACCTCGATGCCAGCAAGCTCAAGCGGATCGTCTTCGGCGGCATCCGGGTGACGGATGTCGATGATGATCTGACCGGCCAGCGCTTCACTGACTTCTTCAACCTGCACATCCTGGCCCAATTCGTCGATCACCCGATCGATCGGCACCAGTTTGGCGTTCTCGAGCGCACGCTCGAGCACTGCCATATCGAATTCTTTCTCTTCATGCTCCACGCGCGGACGCTTGGCGTGGGTCTTGGGGTTCACCGAAATGACCCCGCAGTACTCCGGCATGTGCTTGGCGAAATCGGCGGTGCCGATTTCGTTGGCCAGGTCGATGATGTCCTGCTTGTGACTGGCGATCAGCGGGCGCAGCACCAGCTTGTCGGTCACGCAGTCGATCACGGACAGGTTCGGCAGCGTCTGGCTGGAAACCTGGGAAATCGCTTCGCCGGTGACCAGCGCCTCGATGTCCAGCCGATCAGCGATCCGGGACGCAGCGCGCAACATCATACGCTTCAATACTACGCCCATATGACTGTTATCGACTTTGCCGAGAATTTCTCCCAGCACTTCCTCGAACGGCACACTGACAAATAACACGCGTTGGGAGCTGCCGTACTTCTTCCAGATGAAGTGCGCGACTTCCATCACGCCCAATTCGTGGGCACGCCCGCCGAGATTGAAGAAGCAGAAATGGCTCATCAGCCCGCGGCGCATGATCTGGTAAGCCGCGACGGTGGAATCGAAACCGCCGGACATAAGCACCAGGGTCTGTTCCAGCGCGCCCAGCGGATAACCACCGATGCTGTTGTGCTGGCTGTGAATCACAAACAACCGTTGGTCGCGAATTTCGATGCGAACTTCGATTTCCGGGTTTTTGAGCGAAATTCCGGCGGCGCCGCACTGACGACGCAGTTGGCTGCCGACGTATTTTTCGACGTCCATCGAGCTGAATTCGTGCTTGCCGGCACGCTTGCAGCGCACCGAAAAGATCTTCCCGGCCAGCGACTCACCGAAGTGCTGTTTGCACTTGGCGACGATGTCGTCGAAGTCGCCCAACGGGTACTCGTCGACCTGCAGGAAATGCGCGATGCCCGGCATGCAGCTCAGGCGCTCGGTCATGTCCTTCAAGGCTTTGGGGTCACTGACGTGCGTTTCCAGCTCGAGGTTGTCCCACACGCCGTTCACCACCACGGCCGGGTCCAGATCGCGGAGCACGGTACGGATGTTTTTGGCCAATTGACGGATGAAACGCATCCGTACCGGGCGGCTCTTGATGGTGATCTCGGGGAAGACTTTTACGATTAGTTTCATGAAAACAGCGCGCGCAGGGCCAGCCGAAAAAGGGGGGCGCGGATTATAGCGGAAATTGCTCAAGGTTTAACCAGTTAATGTGCAGAAGGTTTTCGACGCACCAAAACAGGTCATTTGCGAAATTGAGCGCTACATTAAAGGGCGAGATTTTCCGTTTTAAAGCGCTTTACACCTTTGTAAGCGTGATATTGGGGCAGAAAACCCAAGTCGGGGCACTGGCATGCAATTTGCTCCCTTGTGAGGCAGGTTGCCTTGGCAGAGTATTCGCGCCGGCATCACCCACATTCTAAGGGCACTCCTACACTCGCCCGAAGCCACCCGGAGGACACTATGTCGAAGTCGGTTCAACTCATCAAAGATCATGACGTCAAATGGATTGATCTGCGCTTCACTGATACCAAAGGCACTCAGCACCACGTGACCATGCCGGCCCGTGATGCGCTGGATGAAGCCTTCTTCGAAGAAGGCAAAATGTTCGACGGCTCCTCCATCGCTGGCTGGAAGGGCATCGAAGCCTCCGACATGATCCTGATGCCGGACGACACCACTGCCGTCCTCGACCCGTTCACCGAAGAGCCGACCCTGATCCTGGTTTGCGACGTGATCGAACCTTCGACCATGCAAGGCTATGACCGTGACCCACGTGCCATCGCCAAGCGCGCCGAGGAATACCTGAAGTCCACAGGTATCGGCGACACCGTTTTCGTCGGTCCAGAGCCCGAGTTCTTCATCTTCGACGAAGTGAAGTTCAAGTCCGACATCTCCGGTTCCATGTTCAAGATCTACTCCGAACAAGGTTCGTGGATGTCCGACCAGGACGTGGAAGGCGGTAACAAAGGCCACCGTCCAGGCGTCAAAGGCGGCTACTTCCCGGTTCCGCCGTTCGACCACGACCACGAAATCCGTACCTCCATGTGCAACGCCATGGAAGAAATGGGCCTGATCATCGAAGTTCACCACCACGAAGTGGCGACTGCCGGCCAGAACGAAATCGGCGTCAAGTTCAACACCCTGGTAGCCAAGGCTGACGAAGTTCAGACCCTGAAGTACTGCGTACACAACGTGGCTGACGCCTACGGCCGCACCGCGACCTTCATGCCTAAGCCACTCTACGGCGACAACGGTTCGGGTATGCACGTTCACCTGTCCATCGCTAAAGATGGCAAGAACACCTTCGCTGGCGAAGGTTATGCCGGCCTGTCCGACACCGCTCTGTACTTCATCGGCGGCATCATCAAGCACGGTAAGGCCCTGAACGGCTTCACCAACCCGTCGACCAACTCCTACAAGCGTCTGGTCCCAGGTTTCGAAGCTCCAGTAATGCTGGCCTACTCGGCTCGCAACCGTTCCGCTTCGATCCGTATTCCTTACGTGTCGAGCCCTCGCGCTCGCCGTATCGAAGCACGCTTCCCGGATCCAGCAGCCAACCCGTACCTGGGCTTCGCTGCCCTGTTGATGGCTGGCCTGGACGGCATCCAGAACAAGATCCACCCTGGCGACGCAGCTGACAAAAACCTGTACGACCTGCCGCCTGAAGAGGCGAAAGAGATCCCACAAGTTTGCGGCAGCCTGAAAGAAGCCCTGGAAGAGCTGGACAAAGGTCGTGCGTTCCTGACCAAAGGCGGCGTTTTCAGCGACGACTTCATCGACGCTTACATCGCCCTGAAAAGCGAAGAAGAAATCAAAGTACGCACCTTCGTACACCCACTGGAATACGAGCTGTACTACAGCTGCTGATCCAGTAGCGCTCGCGCAAGCGGCGTAACGTGAAAAGGCCTCTTCGGAGGCCTTTTTTGTGGGCGAACACTTGTCATCGGGCCTACTGTTATAGGCATCATGCTCCTCCACGGAATGAAGACGAGACACCCCATGCGCCTACCTTTGTGCCTTGCACTGCTCACCGCCCTGTTTGCCAACATCGCCTGCGCTGCCACCCCGCCCCCTGCCCCGGCACCCGCTGCTCTCGCCCCGCTGCTCAGCACCATCCAGGAGCGCCTGACGATTGCCGACAAGGTCGCACTGAGCAAGTGGGACAGCGGCAAGCCTGTCGAGGATCGCCAACGGGAGCACGACGTCATTGCCGGTGCCATCGCCGACGCACCCTACTATAAATTGAGCAATGAAGCCGTCGAGCAGTTCTTCTCGGCGCAGATCGAAGCCAACAAACTGGTGCAGTACGCGCATTTGTCCGACTGGCACGCACAAGGCAAAGCCCCCAACGACCCTCGCCCTGACCTCGATGGCCTGATCCGCCCGCAACTCGACCTGTTACAAAAACGCCTGCTGCAACAATTGGCCGATTTCACCCCGTATCGTAAAGACCCACACTGCCCGTTATGGCTGGCCAAGGCCAATAAAGCCGCGGCCCAAGTGCCGCTGCGTGAGCTTGCGCTGATACGCGCCACCGCCGAGCTGTGCAGCGTCAGCCGCTGAACCTGCCTGCCGACACGCGCTGATGTGCTCTATGCTCAGCGCTTGGTCGCCAGGAATGGAACACGGCGGGACACCTGCTCAACGGCAAATGGAAAGCCTGTAATGCGCTCATTGTTATGCCTGCTGGCGCTGATCGCCCTGCCCGCCACCGCGCAGATCTACCGGTACACCGACGCCAGCGGCAATACCGCCTACAGCAATCAGCCGCCCGATGGCGTGAAGAGCCAGGCCGTCGAGTTGCCGCCACTCAACAGTGTCGAACGCCAACCGCCGATAGCGCCTGAGCAAACGACCCCACGCGCTGACAAAATCTCCGCCTATTCGGTACTGGAGCTGACCGGCCTGCCCAACGATGAAGCCCTGCGCGCCAACAACGGCACCTTCACCGTTGGCGTACAAATTCAGCCGCGCCTGCAAGGGTCGCATCTGTTTCGATTGCTGCTGGACGGTCAACCGTATGGCCAGCCGAGCAACGTGCCGCACCTGCAGTTGGTGAACATCGATCGCGGCGAACACAACCTCGCGGTGCAGGTGCTCGCCGGAGAAAGCCTCGTGCAGCAGAGCCCGACCGTCACCTTCACCGTGCAGCGGGTCCACACTCCGTGAGGCGCTGGATAGG
Source organism: Pseudomonas sp. NPDC087697 (assembly GCF_044743155.1). Taxonomy (NCBI): domain Bacteria; kingdom Pseudomonadati; phylum Pseudomonadota; class Gammaproteobacteria; order Pseudomonadales; family Pseudomonadaceae; genus Pseudomonas; species Pseudomonas sp. NPDC087697. The sequence goes on from NZ_JBIUVW010000031.1 coordinate 4,905, forward strand.
CGTCACGTGCGTATGGCTGATCACTTTGCCAGCGCTGGCCGAGGTCTACACCTACGTCGACGCCCAAGGCAATCGGGTCTTCACCGATCAGCCGCGCCCTGGTAACGCCAAGCGAGTAACACTGGCACCGGGCAATCGCATGTCCGCCAATCCCGGCGGCGCAATACCGCAAGTGGCCACAAAGAAGCCTGACGAAAAACCACTGTTTCACTACGATATGCTTCGCGTACTCGTACCGGAGCCGGACGCGTCGGTACGCAGCAGCGCGGGCGAACTGATCGTCAGTGTCACCAACGAACCCACTCTGCAACGTGGTCATCGCTATCGGCTGTTACTGGACGGCCAACCGACCGCCGATCCTGGCTCGAGCCCGGTGTTCGCCTTAAGCAATGTTGATCGCGGCACCCATCAACTGGCGGTGGAAATCCTCGACGAACACGGGCGGCTCGTCGAACGCACGGCGAATCAGCCATTCCACATGCTGCGCATCTCTCTGGCGCAGAAGCGTCAGGTCAAACCCTGCACCCTCACCGATTACGGTCGGCGTCCGGAATGCCCACTCGCAGACAAGCCTGAAGAAGAAAAAGTCGGGATTTTTTCTTTCTTCTAAACGTCGTTCAGGTTTGCGCACTATATTGGTGCAATGAGCTGCACCCTACCCATATTCCAACCCATTTTGGTTCGAAAGTACCCGCGAACGCTGGCAGAACGCCGCGCAAACGAGCGTCAATCGCCTGTTTCAGGGCCTGAACGCTTCTTTTCGGAGCCTTGGTTTGGTTTTTGCATTTTCCTCCGCATCAGCGCTTTACCCGCGCGCGCAATCCGGGATCGGCCCTGGGTTGCCCTGCTCCAAAAGAGAATAGGGCGTGCTCACCGTAAATGACGGTCGCGCAGCGCCCCACGAGGCGCAAGACTAGGCATGAGGAGTGAGGTTTGATTGCTCCAAATGAACGACGAATAACGACGGATTGCGCCTCGTGGGGCGCTGCCCTTCGGGTTGGCGCTGTGATCGCGCCATGCTGTGTTGTGGGACTTGAGAAGGGGAAGCCATTCTCTGCGTCCCACGCCTTGCCTGGCGCGATCACAGCGCCAACGCGATCCGCCATTTACGGTGAGCACGCCCTAACATGACCATCAGCGACGCACTGCACCGCTTGTTACTCGACAACCTGACCACCGCCACCATTCTGCTCGACGCCGAACTGCGCCTTGAGTACATGAATCCCGCGGCTGAAATGCTTCTGGCCATCAGCGGCCAGCGCAGCCATGGGCAATTCATCAGCGAGCTGTTTACCGAGTCGACCGAAGCCCTGAACTCCTTGCGCCAGGCCGTCGAGCAGGCGCACCCATTCACCAAGCGCGAAGCGATGCTCACCGCCCTGACCGGCCAGACCCTGACCGTCGACTACGCGGTGACGCCGATCCTGAGCAATGGCGACACGATGCTGCTGCTTGAAGTGCACCCACGCGACCGCTTGTTGCGCATCACCAAAGAGGAAGCGCAGCTGTCCAAGCAGGAAACCAGCAAGATGCTGGTGCGCGGCCTCGCTCACGAGATCAAGAACCCGCTGGGCGGGATTCGTGGCGCGGCCCAACTGCTGGCCCGCGAGCTGCCGGAAGAAAGCCTCAAGGACTACACCAACGTCATCATCGAGGAAGCGGATCGCCTGCGTAACCTGGTCGATCGCATGCTCGGCTCGAACAAGCTGCCGTCGCTGGCAATGTGCAACGTCCACGAAGTGCTCGAGCGCGTCTGCCAGTTGGTGGAAGCCGAAAGCCAAGGCTGCATCACTTTGGTGCGCGACTACGACCCGAGCATTCCGGACGTATTGATCGACCGCGAACAAATGATCCAGGCCGTACTGAACATCGTGCGCAATGCGATGCAGGCCATCAGCAGCCAGAACGAACTGCGTCTGGGCCGCATCACATTGCGTTCACGCGCCATGCGTCAGTTCACCATCGGCCATGTGCGCCATCGCCTGGTGACCAAACTCGAAATCATCGACAACGGCCCGGGGATTCCTGCGGACCTGCAAGAAACCATCTTCTTTCCCATGGTCAGCGGCCGCCCGGACGGTACCGGGCTCGGTCTGGCCATTACCCAGAACATCATCAGCCAGCACCAGGGCCTGATCGAATGTGACAGCCATCCAGGCCACACCACGTTCTCGATCTTTCTGCCACTGGAACAAGGAGCCACATCGACATGAGCCGTAGTGAAACCGTGTGGATCGTCGATGACGACCGTTCTATCCGTTGGGTCCTGGAAAAAGCCTTGCAACAGGAAGGTATGACCACGCAAAGCTTCGACAGCGCCGATGGCGTGATGAGCCGCCTGGCGCGCCAGCAGCCGGACGTGATCATCTCCGACATCCGCATGCCCGGCACCAGCGGTCTGGACCTGCTGGCACGGATTCGCGAGCAACACCCTCGGCTGCCAGTGATCATCATGACGGCGCACTCCGACCTGGACAGCGCTGTCGCGTCCTATCAGGGCGGTGCCTTCGAGTATCTGCCCAAGCCGTTCGACGTCGATGAAGCGGTGTCTCTGGTCAAGCGCGCCAACCAGCACGCCCAGGAACAGCAAGGCCTGGAAGTTGCGCCCGTCCTGACCCGCACCCCGGAAATCATCGGTGAAGCTCCGGCGATGCAGGAAGTGTTTCGCGCCATCGGGCGCTTGAGCCACTCCAACATCACCGTGCTGATCAACGGCGAATCGGGTACCGGTAAAGAACTGGTAGCCCACGCTCTGCACCGCCACAGCCCGCGAGCAGCCTCGCCGTTCATTGCGCTGAACATGGCGGCGATCCCCAAGGACCTGATGGAGTCCGAGCTGTTCGGTCACGAAAAAGGCGCGTTCACCGGCGCGGCCAACCTTCGGCGCGGGCGGTTTGAACAGGCCGACGGCGGCACACTGTTCCTCGATGAAATCGGCGACATGCCGGCTGACACTCAGACTCGCTTGCTGCGGGTATTGGCCGATGGCGAGTTCTATCGCGTTGGCGGTCATGTTCCGGTCAAGGTCGATGTGCGAATCATCGCCGCGACTCACCAGAACCTGGAAACCCTGGTGCACGCCGGGAAATTCCGTGAAGACCTGTTCCATCGTCTGAACGTGATCCGCATCCACATTCCACGCCTGTCGGACCGTCGCGAAGACATTCCGACCCTGGCCAAGCACTTCCTCGCCCGCGCCGCGCAAGAACTGGCGGTGGAACCGAAGCTGCTGAAAAGCGAAACCGAGGAATACCTGAAGAACCTGCCGTGGCCAGGCAACGTGCGTCAGCTGGAAAACACCTGCCGCTGGATCACGGTGATGGCTTCGGGTCGCGAAGTGCACATCAGCGACCTGCCACCAGAGCTGCTGAGCCTGCCGCAGGACTCGGCGCCGGTGACCAACTGGGAGCAAGCGCTGCGCCAGTGGGCCGACCAGGCATTGGCGCGCGGTCAGTCGAGCCTGCTCGACAGCGCGGTACCGAGCTTCGAGCGGATCATGATCGAAACCGCCCTCAAACACACCGCCGGCCGCCGCCGCGACGCTGCCGTGCTACTGGGCTGGGGCCGCAACACCTTGACCCGCAAGATCAAGGAGCTGGGGATGAAGGTCGATGGCGGGGATGACGATGAAGGGGATGAGGGTTAAACAACCTTTAAATCATCACTGACCGTTAGATCCAATCGCGAGCAGGCTCGCTCCCACAGGGTTCAATGGTGTTTACACAATTGTGAAACATCGAAAATCCACTGTGGGAGCGAGCCTGCTCGCGATGCTTTTGCGGGCTGCGTGCACCGCCGCAATGCACCGTGAACCGCAATCGCGCATCCCACGGGAAGCAAAATCCCGCCTCCAGCAACACGAAAACCCATTCTACAAAAACGCCAAAGCCCCGAATCACGGGGCTTTCAGCGCTGCTCGCGGGCTATTTGTTGCGACTTTTCAAAACCTGGCACGCGCCCTGCAATAGTCCAATCAGTGATTCGATTCACTACCCAGTTTCGGGGACCTTGGTACAGGCAGGCCGGGGATTCCCCTCTTTACATCCGGGGTTCATCACGCAGACCGCGACGAACCCCTTCCCGTTTTGGGGTCCTTGGTACAGGCAGGCCGGGGATTCCCTCTTTACACCGGGGCTTGCGACGCAACGCGCAACCCCCTCCCGTTTTGGGGAACCTTGGTACAGGCAGGCCGGGGATTCCCTCTTTTATTGCTCCTGGAGATGGATCTCCAACCGCCAGCGGTCATTGACCTCGCTACCAGCCCATTCACCCTTCAGGGGGCGGGCCGCCACCAGCGTCAGCAACAAGCCCTTATCACTCAAACGCACCCGCCAGTTCACGTCCTTGTCGTTAAGCTTCAACTGGCCGTTCTGCGCCTTGCCTTCGGCCTCGAACAGCAACGCGACACTGCCGTCGATGAATTCGCCGTGGGTCTTCGGTTCGTTGTTGAACCACACCACCAAACCATCCGGCTCGACCTCAACCTGCTGCAACTCGGTGGGGTCGGGCGTGGTCAGACGACCGATCATCATCCCGACCATGACACCGACAATCGCCAACGAGGCCATCACCCGAGGGAATAGCTTCGGTCGCGGGTCCACTTCAGGCGTAGAATGCCGCCCATCTTTACCTTCGGAGCCGTGCATGTTTCACGTCATCCTTTTTCAACCAGAAATTCCGCCGAATACCGGCAACGTTATCAGGCTGTGCGCCAACAGTGGCTGCCACCTGCATTTGATCGAGCCGCTGGGTTTCGAGATGGACGACAAGCGCCTGCGCCGGGCCGGCCTCGATTACCACGAGTATGCCACTTTGCAGCGCCATGCCGACCTTGCCAGCTGTCTGGAAAGCCTTGGCCATCCGCGCTTGTTCGCCTTCACCACCAAGGGCTCGCGGCCGTTCCACGACGCCAGCTTCGCTGAGGGTGATGCCTTCCTGTTCGGTCCGGAAAGCCGTGGCCTGCCAGCCGAGGTGCTGGACGCCCTGCCCGCCGAACAGCGCCTGCGCCTGCCGATGCGCGAAGGCTGCCGCAGCCTGAACCTGTCCAACACCGTGGCGGTGGCCGTGTACGAAGGCTGGCGCCAGCTCGGCTTTAAATAACACCCCATAACTAATGTGGGAGCGGGCTTGCTCGCGAAGGGGACATCAGCTTCAACATTAATGTTGACTGATATACCGCTTTCGCGAGCAAGCCCGCACCCACATTGGACTTGCTTCGACGTTCAGGAACGCTTACTGAACGGTCTGTGCGCCGTCTTGCTGCATGCGTTGCAGTTCTTGCGCGTACAGTGCGTCGAAGTTCACCGGTGCCAGCATCAGGGCCGGGAACGAACCACGGGTCACCAGGCTGTCCAGGGCTTCGCGAGCGTACGGGAACAGGATGTTCGGGCAGAAAGCACCGAGGGTGTGGCTCATCGAGGCTTCGTCGAGGTTTTTGATCAGGAAGATACCGGCCTGCTGAACTTCAGCGATGAACGCCACTTCGTCACCGTTCTTCACGGTAACCGACAGGGTCAGCACGACTTCGTGGAAGTCATTTTCCAGTGCTTTCTGACGGGTGTTCAGGTCCAGACCAACGCTCGGCTCCCACTGCTGGCGGAAGATCGCCGGGCTTTTCGGAGCTTCGAACGACAGGTCACGCACGTAAATGCGCTGCAAAGAGAATTGCGGTGCAGTTTCTTCTTCGTTAACAGCAGTGTTCTGTTGGTCAGTCATCTCAGATCCTTTCTGATCTTGGGGTCTTGTAGGGTTTGCTGATCTTAAGGGTTTAGTCAGGCCCTAAGCAGCGCGTCGAGCTTGCCGGCGCGGTCCAGGGCAAACAAATCATCACAACCACCCACGTGGGTGCTGCCGATCCAGATCTGCGGCACGGACGTACGTCCAGCCTTCTGGGCCATCTCGGCACGCACCTGCGGCTTGCCATCGACCTTGATCTCTTCGAAGGCTACGCCTTTGTTCTCGAGCAGGTACTTGGCTCGCGAGCAGAAGGGGCAGTAATCGCTGGAATAGACGACGACGTTTTTCATATCACTTCACCAGCGGCAGGTTGTCGGCTTTCCAGCTGGAGATCCCGCCGGACAGCTTGGCTGCAGTGAAACCGGACTTCAGCAGCTCGCGAGCGTGAGTGCCGGAGTGCTGGCCCAGGGCGTCGACCAGAATGATGGTCTTGGCCTTGTGCTTTTCCAGTTCGCCAACGCGAGCGGTCAGTTTGTCCTGCGGAATGTTCAGCGCGCCAACGATGTGACCGGCGGCGAAATCCTTGCTGGTACGGATATCGACGACTACGCCCTCGTCCTTGTTGACCAGCGCGGTCAGCTCAGCGGTGCTGAGGCTGCGGCCGCCGCGGCTCATCTCGCGGGCGATCAACAACGCCAGCAATACGACGAAGATACCGACGAGCAGATAGTGGTTAGTGGCAAATTCAATCAGGTGAGCAACCATCAAGGAGGTTCCAGGGCGTTAAAATGTCGGCCAGTATACACAGCCACTATGGTGGGCCAAACCCCGTCCGGCGGTGACGCCGTCGGAACTTCGCTTTAAACTGCCACTCCCTTTTTCCATCGCCTCTTTTAACTTAAGCCAGAGTGGAATCCATGACTACCACGCCTAAACCTTTGGTCCTGATTATTCTCGACGGCTTCGGTCACAGTGAAAGCCAGGAATCCAACGCCGTGTTCGCGGCCAAAAAGCCGGTCCTCGACCGTTTGTACGCCACCGTACCGAACGGCCTGATCTCTGGCTCGGGCATGGACGTCGGCCTGCCGGACGGGCAAATGGGCAACTCGGAAGTCGGCCACATGAACCTCGGCGCAGGCCGCGTGGTGTATCAGGACTTCACCCGCGTGACCAAAGCGATCCGCGATGGTGAATTCTTCGAGAACCCGACCATCTGCGCCGCGGTGGATAAAGCCGTTGCTGCCGGCAAAGCCGTGCACTTCATGGGCCTGCTGTCCGAAGGCGGCGTACACAGCCACCAGGATCACCTGATCGCCATGGCCGAACTGGCCTTCAAGCGCGGCGCCGAGAAGATTTACCTGCACGCCTTCCTCGACGGCCGCGACACGCCGCCAAAAAGCGCACAGTCGTCGATAGAGCTGTTGGATGAAGCCTTCAAGACTCTGGGCAAAGGCCGGATCGCCAGCATCATTGGCCGTTACTTCGCCATGGACCGCGACAACCGCTGGGATCGCGTGTCCCAGGCCTACAACCTGATCGTTGACGGTAACGGCGAATTCAACGCCACCACCGCCCAGCAAGGCCTGCAAGCGGCATACGAGCGTGGCGAGAGCGACGAATTCGTCAAAGCCACCACCATCGGTGAGCCCGTCAAGGTCGAAGACGGCGACACCGTGGTGTTCATGAACTTCCGCGCCGACCGCGCCCGCGAGCTGACCCGGGTATTCGTCGAAGACGGTTTCAAGGACTTCGAGCGCGCTCGCCAGCCGAAACTGGCCGGTTTTGTCATGCTGACTCAATACGCGGGCAGCATTCCTGCACCGTCGGCCTTTGCGCCGGGCAGCCTGGAAAACGTGCTGGGCGACTATTTGGCGAAAAATGGCAAAACCCAGCTGCGCATCGCCGAAACCGAAAAATACGCCCACGTGACCTTCTTCTTCTCCGGTGGTCGCGAAGAACCATTTCCGGGCGAAGAGCGCATCCTGATCCCGTCGCCGAAAGTCGCAACCTATGACTTGCAGCCAGAAATGAGCGCACCGGAAGTCACCGACAAGATCGTCGACGCTATCGAAAACCAGCGCTACGACGTGATCGTGGTCAACTACGCAAACGGCGACATGGTCGGCCACAGCGGCGTATTCGATGCCGCGGTGAAGGCCGTTGAATGCCTGGATCTGTGCGTCGGCCGCATCGTCGAGGCCCTGGAAAAAGTCGGCGGCGAAGCGCTGATCACCGCCGACCACGGCAACGTCGAGCAAATGTCCGACGAATCCACCGGTCAGGCGCACACCGCCCACACCACCGAACCGGTACCGTTCATCTACTTCGGCAAACGAGACCTCAAGGTCCGTGAAGGCGGCGTGCTGGCAGACGTGGCGCCGACCATGCTCAAGCTGCTGGGGCTTGCGAAGCCTGCAGAGATGACCGGCACTTCGATTCTGGTCTGATTACATCCCTCAAACACCACTAAACCCTGTGGGAGCGAGCTTGCTCGCGATAGCAATCTGACAGCCAACATCAATGTTGAATGTTTAGACGCCATCGCGAGCAAGCTCGCTCCCACAGTGGTTTGTGGTGTTTTCAAGAAACAAAACCTGCCTTCAAATCCTCGCCCTCTACTCCAGTTATCAAGCAGCCCGAAATGGACGTTTTTTTTGCAACGCTTGGCGGGCATACTAGGCTGTCTTTTTTCCCTTGGTGTCGCCCGCCTCTATGCTCCGCGCCCTGATTGCCCTTGCCCTGACCTGCCTGCTCCATCCGGCGTTTGCCGATGAGCGCGCGCAAACCCAACAACAGTTGGACGCCACGCGTCAGGATATTGCCGAGCTGAAAAAGCTGCTGGGCAAGTTGCAGGAAGAAAAGTCCGGTGTGCAAAAGGAGCTCAAAGGCACCGAGACCGAGATGGGCAAGCTCGAGAAGCAGGTCGATGCCCTGCAAAAAGAGCTGAAGAAAAGCGAATCCGAGATACAGCGACTCGATGGTGAGAAAAAAAAACTTCAGAGCGCGCGCATTGAACAGCAACGACTGATTGCCATTCAGGCCCGCGCGGCCTATCAGAACGGCCGTCAGGAATACCTGAAGCTGCTGCTCAACCAGCAAAACCCGGAAAAATTCGCCCGCACCATTACCTATTACGACTACCTGAGCCAGGCGCGCCTGGAGCAGTTGAAGAGTTTCAACGAAACCCTGCGCCAACTGGCCAACGTCGAGCAGGACATCGCCCTGCAACAAGCCCAATTGCTGGTACAGAAAAGCAGCCTAGACAGCCAGCGCGATGAACTCGATAAAGTCCGCAAGGAGCGTCAGCAAGTCCTGGCCAAGCTCAATGACGACGTGAAAGCCCGCGACCAGAAGCTGCAAGCCCGCGAGCAGGATCAGGCCGACCTGTCTAAAGTACTCAAAACCATCGAAGAAACCCTGGCCCGCCAGGCCCGTGAGGCGGAAGAAGCGCGACAAAAAGCGCTGATCGCCCAGCAGGAAGCCGAAAAAAAGCGTTTACGTGAGGCTCAGGCCCAGGCTGAAGCCACTGATGCCCCACGCAAACCCGCCAAGTCGACACCCGGCGCACTGGTTTCAAGTGCAGGCGAGTCCTTCGGCGGACCTTTTGCTTCAGCCCGCGGAAAACTTCCCTGGCCTGTTGATGGTCGATTGCTTGCGCGTTTTGGTGAAACCCGTGGTGATGATGCCCGAACCAAATGGGACGGTGTGATGATCAGTGCTTCCGCTGGCAGCCAGGTGCATGCTGTACACGGCGGCCGCGTGGTGTTTGCCGACTGGTTGCGCGGCGCCGGTTTGCTGGTGATCCTCGACCACGGCAATGGTTTTTTGAGTTTGTACGGCCACAACCAGACGCTGCTTAAAGCAGCCGGTGACGTGGTCAAGGCCGGTGAGTCCATCTCCACTGTCGGTAACAGTGGCGGTCAGGACACACCTGCGCTGTATTTTGCTATTCGTCAGCAGGGTCACCCGAGTGACCCCGCGCAATGGTGCCGCGCGCAAGGATAGGCGTTGAGTCACCTACATTAGGAGTTCGTTCGACATGCTGCATTTGTCCCGCCTCAATTCGCTCGCCCTGACGATCGCTCTGGTGATCGGTGCGCCGTTGGCGTTTGCCGCTCAACCGGGCCCGGTGGTTGCGCCTGCGGGCACTGCCGCGACCACCAAGGCGCCATTGCCGCTGGAAGAGTTGCGCACCTTTGCCGAGGTCATGGACAGGATCAAGGCTGCCTATGTCGAACCGGTAGACGACAAGACCCTGCTGGAAAATGCCATCAAGGGCATGCTCAGCAACCTCGACCCACACTCCGCCTACCTGGGTCCGGAAGACTTTGCCGAGTTGCAGGAAAGCACCAGCGGCGAATTCGGCGGTCTGGGTATTGAAGTCGGCGCCGAAGACGGCTTCATCAAAGTCGTTTCGCCGATCGATGACACACCCGCCTCCAAGGCCGGCATCCAGGCAGGCGATTTCATCGTCAAGATCAACGGCCAGCCAACCCGCGGCCAGAGCATGACCGAAGCCGTGGACAAGATGCGCGGCAAGATCGGTGAGAAGATCACCCTGACCCTGGTACGCGACGGCGGTGCACCGTTCGACGTGACGCTGGCCCGCGCGACCATCCAGGTCAAGAGCGTGAAGAGCCAGTTGCTGGATTCGGGCTACGGTTACATCCGCATCACTCAGTTCCAGGTCAAGACCGGCGAAGAGGTCTCCAAGGCCCTGGCCAAGTTGCGCAAGGACAACGGCAAGAAGCTCAGCGGCATCGTGCTCGATCTGCGTAACAACCCTGGCGGCGTGCTGCAAGCGGCGGTGGAAGTGGTCGACCACTTCATCACCAAAGGCCTGATCGTGTACACCAAGGGCCGCATCGCCAACTCCGAACTGCGCTTCTCTGCCACCGGCAAGGACCAAAGCGAAGCGGTGCCAATGGTCGTGCTGATCAACGGCGGTAGCGCCTCGGCTTCGGAAATTGTCGCCGGCGCCCTGCAGGATCAAAAACGCGCAGTTGTCATGGGCACCACCAGTTTCGGTAAAGGCTCGGTACAAACCGTGCTGCCACTGAACAACGACCGTGCGCTGAAGATCACCACCGCGTTGTACTTCACGCCGAACGGGCGCTCGATTCAGGCCCAGGGCATCGTGCCGGACATCGAAGTGCGCAAAGCCAAGATCACCAACGAGCAGGACGGCGAATACTTCAAGGAAGCCGACCTGCAAGGTCACCTGGGCAATGGCAACGGCGGCGCCGACAAGCCAACCAAATCCAGCGGCAAAGCCAAACCGATGCCACAGGACGACGATTACCAGTTGGCCCAGGCGCTGAGCCTGCTCAAAGGCCTGAGCATCACCCGCGGCCATTGAGATGCGCTTGCGGGTCATCCTCAGTCTGCTGTGCTGTCTGGCGAGCGCTGCCCACGCGGCGCCTGCCGAGACGGCGGCACCCCACAAGGCCTACCTGAGCCTGATCATCGATGACCTTGGGCAAAACCTGCCACGCGACCGCCGCGTGCTGGCGCTGCCCGGGCCGGTGACCACGGCAATCATGCCCGACACTCCCCACGCTGCCGAATTTGCCCGCGAAGCCCACCGCGCCGGCAAAATTGTCATGCTGCACATGCCCATGGACCCGGCCACCGGTCCGTTCGCCTGGCACCCCGAGCTTCCCATCGAAGAATTGCAAAAGCGTCTTGATGCGGCGTTCAAGGCTGTGCCCTATACCAGCGGCATCAACAACCACATGGGCAGCCGCATGACTGCTCAGCAACCAGCCATGGCCTGGCTAATGGGTGAACTGCAACGTCGGCACAAGTTCTTCGTCGACAGCCGTACCAGCGCTCAGACAGTCGCCGCCGCCGAGGCGCAGAAGATTGGTTTGGCCAGCGTCTCGCGGGATGTGTTCCTGGATGATGAGCGCACCGAGGCCGCGATCTTCACTCAGCTACAGACCGCCATCAGCCTGGCCCGCAAACAAGGCTCGGCGGTAATGATCGGCCACCCTTACCCTCAGACCCTGGCGGTGCTGGAGCGCGAGTTACCCAAGCTCAAGGCTCAGGGCATTGAGTGGATCGATATCAAGTCGATGATCGGCCTGCGTGGCAATCGAGCGACTGCGGCGCATGGCACCGATGGAAACTACCGCCCCTCCCCTGAGACGAGCCGCTGAGCCTCGACCTTCAGCTTTCTGCAACACAACAACTATCTATGCCTCCAGGTACTCAAGCACGTGCCAAGATAGAACTCGCTCTGAATTTCATCACCAAGGAATGGCTATGAAATACATAAACCCGCTAGTCCTTTACTGCCTGCTTATCGCCAGTACCTGCCTGCATGCGCGGGACCTGGGGGAAGGCGTCGTCAACGGATCGACCTCAAAAGCCCTGCAAAACAGTGATAAGCGCTACTCGCTCTGGAGTGGTATCGGACGCCTGACCTTCAGTTCCGGCGCCTCATGCACCGCCTCCCTGCTCGACACCCGAAACAGCCAAGGCAACGCAGTGGGGCCTGCGTATCTGATCACCAGCGGTCATTGCGTGCTCTACGAATACGGTACCGCACGCACCAACGAGCCCATCGTTGCGAACATCACCTTCAACTATTTTTATGACGAGCCTGACCGGCAGATCACATACCCGGTACGCACCGCTCTTTGGAGCAGCACCGTCGGCACCGATCTCGCAGTCATCAAGGTTGAGCGCTCACTCGCAAGCCTCATCAATGCAGGTGTCAAACCACTCAAACTTGCCGCTCACCAGAGCGACGAGAGTCGTGACGTGCTGAACATTGGAGCTCCCTCTGGGTTCACCGAACAAGGCCTGCGCATGAGCGTTTGCTCGGAACAATCAGCCGGTAACTTTATCGGGTATCCAGGTGTGTTTCCCCAGGCATTCAGAAATCGATGCGACGCAATCCGCGGCGGCAGCTCCGGAAGCCCGATGCTGGATCGTAGTAACAGTGATATCACCAGCATCGTCAGCAAGTACGCATTGGCTGCTGATGGAACAGACCGGCCAGAGTGCAGTTACAGTGACTCCTGTGAGGCGAGCACCTACAACTACAGTTACTCCATCAACTTTCTGCACCACTGTTTTATCAATGGTGTGTTCGACCGCAACTCGACGAACTGCTTGTTGCAGCCTGTGGACATCGCTATCGAAGAGCCCTGGAACATACGAAGCCACGTCTACGTGGAGCGGAGCACTGTTCAGGAAAGTATTTTGCCAACCTGGAATTACAGGTTTTCAATCAGCGCACCATTCTATCGATACAAAACCACACGCAACGCAAAAGATTGCCATGTACCGAATCACTACAGTGCGACCTTTGACTCCGCCTCGCCTTATATCAACCGGACCATAGGGCCTCAAACCGGCGTCCACGTGCTGTGTATCATTGGCGTCAACAGCGCAGAACAGCCCATTACCACAGCATTTTTACGAAATGCATTCACGTGGGCGGTTTACCTTATTGATCGCAGACCAACCGCTCGAAATGCACTGAACGCCATCAGAGATACCGCGCCATGATGTCGTCCACCACGCCTTCCTTGCGCAACTGATCCAGCGCGGCCTGAAGCTTGGCGACGATTTCGTCGGACACGTCTTTATTCAGCGCCAGATAAAGTTGGGCACTGTTGAAACGCAGTACGGTCTTGAGACCAGTCACACCATCCTGCCGAGCAAGGTAACGGCCGGCAGGATCACCCGTCGCCCAAAGGTCGATCTGGCCATTGACCAGTTTCTTCGCGTTGTCCTGATCGCGCAGCACCACGATGGGCTTGAGCCCCTGTTTGGCCAATGTCTCGGCAATCGCATCACCTTTGTAGGCGCCGATCTTGTATTTGCGCGCCTGCTGCAACGACTCCAGGGTGATCTTGCTGTCAGCCTTGGCCAGCATGATCCAGTCATCCGGGCCGATGGGGCCGACCCATTTGAAGAGTTTTTCGCGGTCCGGCAGTCGCGCCATGACGAACACGCCATAACCGGGTTTTTCCAGGGCGAGCTTGTAGATTCGCTCCCAAGGGAAACGTAGCGTCAGGCTGTAGGTGATTTGGGCGCGTTTGAACATCTCGCGGACGATGTCCACGGCGATGCCATTGATATTGTCTTCCTGAGCGAAATTCTTGCCGTTTTTCGCCATGTTGTACGGCGGGAAGTTTTCCGTCAGCAACACCAGGTCGGTGTCGGTTTTTTCTGCAGCACGCGCAGCGCCAGCCAGTAATAACGATGCGCTGGCGAGTACCAGAAGAAGACGTTTGAACATGACGGTTTACCGGAATCCATGGCGTGCCCAAGCTTGCCCTGAGTCCGCCATGCTGTCCACTGGCCTTTATCGAACGCAGATACCGCGTTGCGCCATGTAGGCCTTGGCTTCCGGCACGGTGTATTCGCCAAAGTGGAAAATACTCGCCGCCAGCACCGCGCTGGCATGGCCTTCTAGGATGCCGTCAGCCAGATGCTGCAAATTGCCGACGCCGCCAGAGGCGATCACCGGAATCCCCAATGCATCGCTAATGGCCCGGGTGACGCCCAGGTCGAAGCCGTTTTTCATGCCGTCCTGATCCATGCTGGTCAGCAGGATTTCGCCGGCACCCAGGCCTTCCATTTTCTTCGCCCACTCCACCGCATCCAGCCCGGTAGGTTTGCGACCGCCGTGGGTGAAGATCTCCCAGCGCGGGGTTTCGCCCGGCAGTGAAACCTTCTTGGCGTCGATGGCGACAACGATGCATTGCGAGCCGAAATGCTGCGCCGCTTCGCCGACAAACTCTGGATTGAACACCGCAGCGGTGTTGATCGAGACCTTGTCCGCGCCAGCATTGAGCAGATTGCGGATGTCTTGCACGGTGCGCACGCCACCGCCAACGGTCAGCGGGATGAACACCTGGCTGGCCATGCGCTCGACGGTATGCAGCGTGGTATCGCGGCCATCGACGCTGGCGGTGATGTCGAGAAAGGTAATCTCGTCGGCACCTTGCTCGTCGTAAAGACGGGCGATTTCCACCGGGTCACCGGCGTCACGGATGTTCTCGAACTTCACGCCTTTGACGACCCGGCCGTTATCCACGTCCAGGCAAGGAATGATGCGTTTGGCCAGCGCCATGGGTCGCTCCTCAGCCTTTGTAGGCGTCGCAGAAAGCTTGCGCTTCAGCGACGTCGAGGGTGCCTTCGTAAATCGCCCGGCCGGTGATGGCGCCGATGATCCCCGGCGCCTTGGCGTCGAGCAGCGACTTGATGTCACCCAGGTTGTGAATACCGCCGGACGCAATCACCGGAATCCGCGTGGCGGCGGCCAGTGCTGCGGTGTACGACACGTTGCAGCCCTGCATCATGCCGTCTTTGGCGATGTCGGTATAAACGATGGCAGACACGCCATCAGCTTCAAACTGCTTGGCCAGGTCGATGACCTGCACGGTGCTGATTTCAGCCCAACCGTCGGTAGCGACGAAGCCGTCTTTGGCGTCCAGACCGACGATCACCTTGCCCGGGAATGCACGGCAGGCTTCGGCAACGAACGCCGGATCCTTAACCGCTTTGGTACCGATGATCACGTAGCTCACGCCCGCTTTCACGTAGTGTTCAATGGTTTCCAGAGAACGGATACCGCCGCCGATCTGGATCGGCAGGTTCGGGTAGCGCTTGGCGATCGCGGTGACCACTTCGCCGTTGACTGGCTGGCCTTCGAAGGCGCCATTCAGGTCGACCAGATGCAGACGACGGCAACCGCCCTCCACCCACTTGGCAGCCATGCTCACCGGGTCATCGGAGAACACTGTGGAATCTTCCATGCGGCCCTGGCGCAGACGTACACAGGCACCGTCTTTGAGATCGATAGCGGGAATAATCAGCATCTGGCAAACCTTTAAATTCGATTTTTCAGCGTTGCTCGGAAATCAGTTTTTCTCGAGCGCCCACAAGTCGCTTTCGATGCTTTCGAACCTCTCTTTGAGGTGCGTCTGCACATCGAAAATCGCCCTGTTGTAATAGTGCGGAGCAATTTCGCGGGTAAACAACTCAAGAATTTCAGCCGCCTCGAACGAGCCCAGGTCGAGTTCGAAGCGGTCTTCCATGAAACGCTTGATCTTGCTGTTGGCCTCGTTCTCTTGCTCGGGTGTGAGCGTGAGGATCGGCGGCTTCTTCTTGACAGCCATTACCAGCGACCATCCCACGCAGCAAAGTTCTGCAGCAATTGCAGGCCATGGGTATGGCTCTTCTCCGGGTGGAACTGCACAGCGAAACGCGAGCCGTCGGCCAGCGCTGCGGCGAAGTCGACACCGTAGTGGCCGCCGCCCACAACCTGCCGCGGGTTACCGGCGGCGATGTAGTAGCTGTGCACGAAGTAGAAACGCGCCAGGTCTGGAATGTTGTGCCACAGCGGGTGATCCACCGTCTGCTTCACTTCGTTCCAGCCCATGTGCGGGACTTTCAGGTGTTCGCCGTCTTCATGCAGACCTTTGCCGAAGAACTTCACCTGGCCTGGAAACAGGCCGATGCAGTCGACGCCGTCGTTTTCCTCACTGCGTTCGAGCAAGGCTTGCATGCCCACGCAAATGCCGAGGAACGGACGGTCCTGGCTGACTTCACGCACCAGCGAGTCGAAGCCCAGGCGACGGATCTCTGCCATGCAATCGCGAATTGCGCCCACACCGGGGAAAACCACCCGATCGGCTTCACGAATCACGTTGGCATCGCTGGTGATCAGCACCTTGCCGGCACCGACGTGCTCGAGGGCCTTGGCCACCGAGTGCAGGTTGCCCATGCCGTAATCGATAACCGCGACCGTCTGCATTACAGAACGCCCTTGGTCGAAGGCATTTGCCCGGCCATGCGCTCATCCAGCTCGACCGCCATGCGCAGTGCGCGACCGAAGGCCTTGAACACGGTTTCGATCTGGTGGTGGGTGTTGTGCCCACGCAGGTTGTCGATGTGCAAGCTGACATTGGCGTGGTTGACGAAGCCTTGGAAAAATTCCTGGAACAGGTCGACATCGAAGCCGCCGACAGTAGCGCGGGTATACGGCACGTGCATCTGCAGGCCTGGGCGGCCGGAGAAGTCGATCACCACGCGCGACAGCGCTTCATCGAGCGGCACGTAGGCGTGGCCGTAACGACGGATGCCTTTTTTGTCGCCGATAGCTTTGGTGAAGGCTTGACCCAGCGTGATACCGACGTCTTCCACCGTGTGGTGATCGTCGATATGCAGGTCACCCTTGCACTCGATATCCAGGTCGATCAGCCCGTGACGGGCGATCTGGTCCAGCATGTGCTCAAGGAAGGGAACACCGATATTGAATCGGGCCTTTCCGGTGCCATCCAGGTTGATCGAGGCTTTGATCTGGGTTTCCAGAGTGTCGCGCTCGACAGACGCCTTACGTTCGGCCATCACCAGCTCCGCAAAATCATTGGGCGAAAAAGGCAACCATTATAGGGGCGCGGACGCCAAACAGAAACACGCGAGGTGATATCCCTGACGGGCTGAACCCAACACCGCCGGGGATATACCTGTCATGACATGTAGGAGCCAGGCTTGCCCGCGATGGCGGTATGTCTGGCACACCGCGTTATCGTTCATCGCGAGCAAGCTTTGCTCCTACAAGGGGAGCGAGGTGTTTAGTGGAACAGGACGGCAGTCTTCTGCAACGTCACCCAAACACCCCACGCCAGCGGAATCCCCACCACCAGCCATGCAGCAACGGCCAACGGCACGCTACCCGAGGAAGCTTTCCACTCCAGCACGGTGGTGCTGTTCGCACCTTTGTCGTGGCCCAGCGCCTGTTCGGCGGCCAGCTCTACATCGGTCATGAAGTACTTGTCCGCCACCGGACGCACCAGCAGGTTGCAGAGGAAACCCAGCACCAGCAGGCCGGCGAGGATGTACAACGTGATGTCGTATGCCGCAGCACGCTCAACGCCGATGCTCAACTGATACTCACGCAAGTAGTTGACCAACACCGGACCGAGCACGCCAGCCGCCGCCCAGGCAGTCAACAGGCGACCGTGGATCGCACCGACCATCTGCGTACCGAACAGGTCCGCCAGATACGCCGGAACCGTTGCAAAACCACCGCCGTACATCGACAGGATGATGCAGAACGCCGCAACGAACAGGGCGATGTTGCCCAGATGACCAAGGTTCGGAATCAACGCGTACAGGGCAAAACCCAGGGCGAAGAACACGAAGTAGGTGTTTTTACGACCCAGGTAATCGGAGAACGATGCCCAGAAGAATCGGCCACCAATGTTGAACAGACTCAGCAAACCGGTGAACCCGGCAGCGATTGCTGCAATCGACGCCAATTGCGAAGCGTCCAGTTGACCGAAGGTCAGGTCGTTGCCGAGCAATTTACCGGCAAACACTTCCTGCAACAGCGGCGACGCCATGCCGAGGATGCCGATACCCGCCGACACGTTCAGGCACAGCACCAGCCACACCAGACGGAACTGCGGAGTTTTCCACGCGACGTTAACGTGCACGTGACGGTGAGTGATCATCGCGTTCGCAGCTTTTTTCGCCGGTGCGGTCCAGCCTTCAGGCTTCCAGCCGGTCGGCGGAACGCGGTACGACAGCGCACCGCCGATCATGAACACGAAGTAGATCGCAGCCATCACCAGGAAGCTCTGCCAAACGCCCACGCCGGTCGGCGAAGCGAAATGGCCCATCAACGCAGCGGCCAGCGGAGCACCGACCATCGCGCCACCACCGAAGCCCATGATCGCCATGCCGGTCGCCATGCCGCGCTTGTCCGGGAACCACTTGATCAAGGTCGAAACCGGCGAGATATAACCCAGCCCCAGGCCAATGCCCCCGATAACACCGGAGCCGATCCACATCAGCCAGATCTGGTGGGTATAAATCCCCAACGCGGAAATCAGCAGACCGCCGCACCAGCACAGCGCCGAGACGACACCGGCCTTGCGAGGACCTGCATGTTCCAGCCAGCCACCCCAGATCGCTGCCGAGCAGCCGAGGAAAATAAAGAACAGCGTGTAAATCCAGCCGAGCATGGAGATCGGCCAGTCACACTGGGACGAGAAAATCTGTGCGATGAAGCTCATGTCCGGCCCGCAAGCCACCGGCGCGGTCACGCCCAGGGCTTTGGACAGCGGCAACCAGAACACCGAAAAGCCGTAGGCCATGCCGATGCAGAGGTGGATGGCCAACGCGGCCGGTGGAACCAGCCAGCGGTTGAAACCGGGCTTGGCGATGATCCGCTCCTTGGACAGGAACGCAGACTGGGCGGGAACAATGCCCGCCTCGGTACTCGTGCTCATTTGTGTTTCCCCCAATTATTAGTATGGTTCGCCAGACACTCGTTACCCTCGGCCTTGTTGCACGCAGGCATGACCGTTTTATTGAGTAGAGCTCCGTTCGGACGCGACAACAGGTCGCAGAAAGACCGACGAACGGGCAAAGGTTACCATTTGCCCGTGACAGAAAAACCAAACTGATATCGCCTTTTATGTGACATCCGTTCCGATCACGCACTAAAAAACCGTTTCACCCGTTGGCGGGCAATGCCCGGACAACCCTTTCACAGGAAACCTTATGCCCATCGTCGTCGAGTCGCTGAACGAACCCAGCTATCAGGATCAGCAGGATCTGCAGAAGATCTACCACGACGCCCCGCATTGGCTGCTTGCTCCATTCAGCGATGAGCTGCAACTGATTGAAAACAGCCTGCGCGACGGCTCGCTGATCGCCGGACGCTTCAATGACCGACTGCTCGGCGCGGCACGCCTGCATCGGCAGCAGGACGTCTGGTACCTGTCGCAATTGTGCGTGCGAAAAATCACCCGCCGCCGTGGCGTGGCTGAACGCCTGGTCAGCGAAGCGCAAAAAATGGCCGAGCTCGCGGGGGCAAAATTGCACTTGCAGGCCCCGGCCGGGCACCTCGAAGTCCAGGCACTGGCTGCCAAGCTCAAACTGCCACTGGACGTGCTCTAGAGCGATCGCTGACCAGTCGTCAGTTTCTGGGCGCTATACTCCCCGGCAAAATTTGAATTCGACTAACTACAAGGACTCGCCCATGAAAGCGTTCGGCAAAATCCTGGGTCTGGTACTTCTCGGGCTGTTGCTGATCATTGTGGCGCTGGGCTTTGCCCTGACCCACTTCTTCGATCCCAACGACTACAAAGACGAGATTCGCCAAATTGCCCGCGACAAGGCCCACATTGAGCTGACGCTCAACGGCGATATCGGCTGGAGCCTGTTCCCCTGGCTTGGCCTTGAGTTGCACGAAGCCAGCGTCGCGACGCTGGCCAACCCGACCCAACCGTTTGCCGACCTGCAAATGCTGGGACTGTCCGTACGGGTGCTGCCGCTGCTGCGTCGTGAAGTGCAGATGAGCGATGTACGCGTCGAGGGCCTGAACCTGCGCCTGAACCGCGACAAGGATGGCCACGGTAACTGGGAAGACATTGGCAAGGTCCCGCCCGTCGCTGCCAAGGCTGATGCGCCAGCTACCAGCAGCGCCAGCGAACCGACCGCCGAAATACCCGCCGCCCCGGAAAAACCGGCCCAACCGGTTCGACTCGACATCGACAGCCTGACCGTGAACAACGCTCGGGTTGAATACAACGAAGAGCGGACCGGCAAGCAGTACAGCGCCGAAAGCATCCAGCTGAGTACCGGCCCGGTGCACGACGCAACCAACATTCAGGTCAAGCTGACTGCGTTCCTGGCCAGCAACCAGCCTGACGTGCGAGTGCGCACCGAGCTCAACGGCGAGCTGCGTTTCGAACGCGCCCTGCAGCGCTACAAATTCGAAGACATGAAGCTTTCCGGCGAAATCACCGGCGAACCGCTGCAAGGCAAGAGCGTGACCTTTGCCGCTCAAGGCCAACTGCTGCTGGATAAAGCGGCGAACGTCGCCGAATGGACCGGGATCAAGATCTCCGCCAACCAGTTGCGCGCCTTGGGCGAACTGAAGGTCAACGACCTGGACAAAACCCCGCAGATCAGCGGCGCTGTGTCGATTGCCCAATTCGACCTGGCGAAGTTTACCGACAGTATCGGTCAGAAACTCCCGGCCATGGCCGAGGGCAGCCTGAGCAAAGTCGAACTGGTCAGCCGTCTGGCAGGCACCCCGACCAGCGTGGCGTTGGACAATATCAACCTGAAAGTCGACGACAGCAGCTTCAGCGGGCGTATCGCCGTCGAGGATTTCGCCAAGCAATCGTTGCGTGTGCAGCTCAAGGGCGACACCTTCGACGCTGATCGCTACCTGCCGCCAAAATCCGCCGAAGCCAACAGCGCTACGGTGGCTCGCCAGTCTGAAGTCAGCAGCACCGAGGCCGACGCGCTGGCCGGTGCCGGCAGCACACCGTTGCCAAACGCCCCCACCAAAGGCGCCTGGAGCAGCGACAAACTGATTCCCGCGGAACGCCTGAGCAAACTGGATCTGGACGCCGACCTGACCTTCGGCCAACTGATTCTCGACAAGCTGTCGATCCAGAATGCCGCGCTGAAAGCCACTGGCCAAGGCGGCCTGCTGACTCTGGAAAACCTGCGCGGCGATCTCTACAACGGCAACTTCGTCGCCAAGGGCACGCTGGATGTACGTCAACCCGTGCCGTTGCTGAGACTGCAAACGCAGATCAGCAAAGTCCCGGCGGAGAAGATTCTCGAAAGCCAAGGGAAAGCCCCGCCGGTCAAAGGTCTGGTCACGCTCAACAGCAACCTGACCGCCAGCGGTAACAGCCAGAAAGCGCTGATCGACAGCCTCAACGGCACGGCCAGTTTCGTGCTCAATAACGGCGTGCTGCTCAACGCCAACCTTGAGCAACAGCTGTGCAAAGGCATCGCCACCCTGAACCGCAAAACCCTCAGCGGCGAACCGCGTGGCAAGGACACACCCTTCCAGGAGCTCAAGGGCAACCTGACATTCCACAATGGCGTGGCCAGTAATCCGGACCTGAAAGTGCGCATCCCGGGCATGACCGTCAACGGTAACGGTGACGTCGACCTGCGTGTGCTGGGTATGGACTACCGCATCGGCATCATTGTCGAAGGCGACAAGAGCGACATGCCGGACCCGGCTTGCCAGGTCAACGAACGCTACGCCGGCATTGAGTGGCCATTGCGCTGCCGTGGGCCGCTGGAGCTCGGTGCCAAGGCCTGCCGCCTGGATAATGAGCGTCTCGGCCAAGTCGCGGGCAAGCTGGCCGGCGACAAGCTCGGCGAAAAAATTGAAGAAAAACTTGGCGATAAAATCAGTCCAGAACTGAAAAATACCCTCAAGGGGCTGTTCAAACGATGAAAGCCGAGCAGTTCTCAACCGCAGTGCTGGACTGGTACGACCGCCACGGCCGCCACGACCTGCCCTGGCAACAGGGCATCACTCCATATCGGGTGTGGGTCTCGGAAATCATGTTGCAGCAGACCCAGGTCAGCACCGTGCTGAACTACTTCGACCGGTTCATGGCGTCGTTGCCAACCGTCGAAGCCCTGGCCGCCGCGCCGGAAGATGAAGTGCTGCACCTGTGGACCGGGCTGGGTTACTACACCCGCGCGCGCAACCTGCAAAAAACCGCGAAGATCGTCGTTGCCGAATACGGCGGCGAGTTTCCACGGGATGTGGAAAAACTCACCGACTTGCCGGGTATCGGCCTGTCCACCGCGGGCGCCATCGCCAGCCTGAGCATGGGCCTGCGCGCGCCGATCCTCGACGGCAACGTCAAACGCGTGCTGGCACGCTTTACCGCGCAAGAGGGCTACCCCGGCGAGCCGAAGGTCGCCAAACA
Organism: Pseudomonas sp. NPDC087697; assembly: GCF_044743155.1. Lineage (NCBI taxonomy): Bacteria > Pseudomonadati > Pseudomonadota > Gammaproteobacteria > Pseudomonadales > Pseudomonadaceae > Pseudomonas > Pseudomonas sp. NPDC087697. Next base: position 27,314 of record NZ_JBIUVW010000031.1, read on the forward strand.
GCTGTGGGCCACTGCCGAACGCTTTACACCCCACGACCGCGTCAACGCCTACACCCAGGCGATGATGGACATGGGCGCTACTCTCTGCACCCGCAGCAAGCCGAGCTGCCTGCTTTGCCCGCTGAAAAAGGGGTGCGAAGCGCACATGCTCGGCCTGGAGACGCGCTACCCGATCCCCAAACCGCGTAAAACCGTGCCACAGAAGCGCACGCTGATGCCGATGCTCGCCAACCGCGACGGCGCCATTCTGCTTTACCGACGCCCTTCCACGGGCTTGTGGGGCGGTTTGTGGAGCCTGCCGGAACTCGACGACCTCGGCGATCTGGAGCATCTGGCACTGCAACACTCGCTGGAACTGGGCAAGCACGTTGAACTGCCGAGCCTGGTGCACACCTTCAGCCATTTCCAACTGGCAATCGAACCCTGGCTGGTTCAGGTCCAGGAGGCTGGCCATCACGTGGCCGAGGCCGACTGGCTCTGGTATAACCTCGCCACCCCGCCGCGCCTGGGCCTTGCCGCCCCGGTGAAAAAACTGCTGAAGCGCGCGGCCGACGTATTGAACGCAGGAGAGTCGTCATGACCCGCACCATCATGTGCCGCAAGTACAAAGAAGAATTGCCTGCCCTGGAGCGCGCTCCATTCCCGGGCGCCAAAGGTCAGGACATTTTTGACCACGTCTCGGCCAAGGCCTGGGCCGACTGGCAAAAACACCAGACCCTGCTGATCAACGAAAAACGCCTGAACATGATGAACACCGAAGACCGCAAATATCTTCAGGGCGAGATGGACAAGTACTTCTCCGGCGAGGAATACGCCAAGGCCGAAGGCTACGTTCCGCCTGCTGAATAATCCCGCGAAAATGGGGGTTGGATCGTAAGCGACGGTAATAATTAAATATTTTTTGAAAACTTGCTTGACGCCCCCCTGAAAAACCCGTTTAATGCGCCCCGTTGCCCAGATAGCTCAGTCGGTAGAGCAGGGGATTGAAAATCCCCGTGTCGGCGGTTCGATTCCGTCTCTGGGCACCAAATACCGAAAACCCTGAATCGCAAGATTCAGGGTTTTTTTATGCCCGCGGTTTAGTGGCGCTACGCAAAAGCCGTCATCCCTAACTATTACTATTCCCCTTCCAGTGGAAGACCAGATTGCGTGCAGCACCTTTGCCGACGTCGGCGGTATCACGCAGCACTTCACCATTACGCGTCGCGACTACGGTGTACTTGCCAGCGGGTAGCTGAACGTAAACCAGAGGACCAGCCTGGGTCAGGGTCAGCACGGTTTTCCCTGGGGCGCTCTGAATGACCAGATCTACGTCGGGAACATATTTATTCTCTTTCCCGGTGGAGAAGGTCATGTGCAGGTTGTAGCCCTTGGTTTGCTGAATGGCCTTTGACTCATCCTCGCCGATACCGCCAGACAGGTAGTTGATCCCGTTTTGCTGTTGCTGCTGGACTTGCACGGCTGAACTGTCGATCGGCTCAAGGCTGGCGGCCCGCAACATGACTGGAGACACCAGTAAGCCGACAGCGGCGAGGGGCAGTATGAATGAATGGACGTACCTCATGATGACGACTCCCGGGTTCCACAGAACCCTATCCGTTACACCATTTTTGATTGCTGACCGAGGATCAGGGTTTTAGATCGATTTGAACTTGAACCCATTACGAATCGGACCAAACACTCAGTACGCCCGCATCAGATCCTCCGGTAAGTGACGCACTGCATCGCGCGCGCCGACTCCAAAACGTTGCACAACGCCAGCGTTGAAGTTCATTCTTGGGCTCGTCATCGCCAGGGCTCAGCCCCATGAATCTACAAAGCGTACCCTCCACGCTCAGGCCAGAATCGTCAGCCACACAAACGCAAAGTGAGCCCTTCAAGGAACCTGCCGCCGACGGCTTCATCCTTGGCGGCCTCACCTGGCGACACGCCCTCGTGGACGCAATGCGACCGGTAGTCATCATCAACGCCGCCACCTCCGTCCGCTGCCGACACTACTCGCGCTTCGCCGATTACCTGTTCGCCAACGGCTTTGACGTCATCACCTATGACTACCGCGGCATCGGCGAGTCTCGTCCGACATCGCTGAAAGGGCTTAAGGCTTCATGGAGCGACTGGGGCGTGCTGGATTTCGAAGCAATACTCAAACGCGCTCAGCGGGAGTTTCCCGGCCAACCCATCGACGTGGTCGGCCACAGCTTCGGCGGCTGTGCGGCGGGGTTGGGCGCTTCAGGGCACGTGATCCGGCGCCTGGTGACCGTCGGCGCGCAGTTCGCCTACTGGCGCGACTATGCGCCTGCCCATCGTTGGCGGATGTTCGGCAAGTGGCACCTGCTGATGCCGCTGATGACGCTGGTTTGCGGCTACTTTCCCGGCAAACGCCTCGGCTGGCTGGAAGACACGCCCGCCGGTGTGGTTCGCGACTGGAGCACGCCCACTGCCCGCTACGAGGGGCGTCCCAGCGGTCGCGCCATCCACGCCAGAAACGGCCGTCTGCCCTTCGCCAACGTCACCGCACAAACCCTGGCTATCAGCCTCAGCGATGATCCCTACGGCACAATTGCTGCCATAGAACGCCTGCTCGGCTACTTCACCGGCAGTACAAACACCCACCTGCGAATCGACCCGCAAGACATCGGCGAAGAAGAAGTCGGACATTTCGCCTTTTTTCGCAGCCCATACCAAGCCACACTATGGCCCATTGCATTGTCATGGCTGCAAAACGGCGAGCTGACACCCGACACCCCCGGGCGGCGAGTGCCATGCAGCTGAGTGGCCTGCCCTCTCAACGAAATACGGAACGACGCCCATGGCATCCGCGAACAAACAGCACAAACGCGCTACCCGCGCCAAAGCGAAAGCCAAGCAGAACCGCACTCAACGGGCCGCCGCACCAGTCGAGCTGGACCCGAACGACGATCGCATCGACTTCGAATCGGTGGACCTGACCGAACTGTTCAAAAAAATGATCGATGCCGAAAAAACCAGCCAGCAAACGATGTGCGCGGCCTTCCTGGAAGACCCGCTGCTGGAGCTGGTGTACGAACAGGAAGGCGAGGAAGGCGCGATGGACTTCATCCTCGCCGCGCTGATCGAGTATCGCCAATGGTCCACCGAGGCGGACGAAGCCGGCGCCCTGGCGTGGATCGAATCGCCAGCCTTCCAGGCTGACTACGTGGCGGCGTCCGACGCCATCGCGGCCCAAACCCAACAGAAATCGAACTGAGTTCCCATGGCATCCCTGAACAAGCAACAGAAACGCGCCAAACGCGCCAAGATCAAAGCCAAGCAAATCAATATTCACGGCAGAAAACCCGCCGCACTGGACGATGACCTGGGCGAAATCGGCGAGCCGATCCCGGAATACACCCTGGTGATGTTCAGCAAAATGCGTGATGCGGAGGCCATCAGCCGCAACGACATGCTGCTGACCCTGCTGTCGAACCTCAGCGAGATCATCAGCGACCATCCAGAGCTGCTGGACATGGAAAACGCCGAGAACGAGGCCATGGCCGCCACTCACCTGGCCGCCGACATGCTGATCGACTACCGCATGTGGACCGACGGCGTGGACCGTGAGACCGCGCAACTCTGGCTCACCGAGCCGGAGTTCATCACCGACTTCGGGAATGCGCTGGACAGCTATCGCGAGTCGCTGGAAGAGCCTGAGGCAAAAGCCGAATAACACATCCCAAAAGCTTGCAAAAACAAAAACGGCCGCATGTCATCCCTGACAGCGGCCGTTTTTATTACGCGGGGCGAATCAGCTCAACACTACCGCGCCACGTTGTTCCAGTTTGCGACGGCGAGCCACAAACAAACCGGCAGCCACCACCAAAAGGCTCAACAGCCCCGTGGCAAGGATTTCCACACGATGGGCATCCTGAAACAGCATGATGGTCAGGGCCGCCACGATGAATACGATCACCGCGTAGGTCAGGCCCGGGAACAGCCACATGCTGAAGGCGATTTTTTCGCCGCGTGCCATGCGCTGTTTGCGCATGCGCAGTTGCGAAATCGCGATCACCAGGTACACCAACAGCGCAATAGCACCGGAGCTGGCCAGCAGGAAATCGAACACCGCAGCCGGGGCCACGTAGTTGGCGAACACCGCGAGGAAGGCTGCGGCGGTGGACAGGATCACTGCCCAGTACGGCGTGCCGCTCTTGTTGGTGCGCTGGGAAACGGCCGGTGCATCACCACGCTTGCCCAGAGAGAACATCATGCGGGATGAGGTGTACAGCGCCGAGTTCAGGCAGCTGGTCACAGCAACCAGCACCACGATGTCGACGATCAGCTTGGCATTCGGGATGCCCATACGCTCAAGCACGGTCTGATAGGAACCGACGCTCGCCAGAACCGGGTCGTTCCATGGCACCAGTGCGACAACAATGAAGATCGACACGAGGTAGAACAAGCCAATCCGCCAGATCACCGAATTGGTGGCCTTGGAGATTTGCTGGCCAGGGTTCTTCGACTCCGCGGCCGCGATAGTCACGATCTCGGTGCCCATGAAGGAAAACATGGTGGTCAGGATGGCGCCCAGTACGGCGCCCATGCCGTTTGGCAGGAAGCCCTGGGTGTCGAACAGGTGCGAAACGCCGCTGACCTGGCTGCTTGGCAGGAAGCCGAAGACCGCCATGACACCGAGGACAATGAAACCGATGATCGCCAGGACCTTGATCAGAGCGAACCAGAATTCGAACTCACCGTAGTTCTTCACGCTGAACAGGTTGGTCACTGTCAGCAGCAAAGTGATGATCAGGGTAAATGCCCAGATGGCCACGTTTGGGAACCAGGCATGCAGGATAGTCGCGGCGGCGTTGGCCTCTAGCGGGATTACCAGAACCCAGAACCACCAGTAGAGCCAGCCGATGGTGAAACCGGCCCAGTGACCGATGGCGCGATCGGCGTAAGTCGAGAAGGAGCCTGTGTCCGGAGAAGCAACGGCCATTTCGCCAAGCATGCGCATGACCAGCACTACCAGCATACCGGCGGCAGCGTAGGCCAACAGCACGGCCGGGCCTGCGGCGGCGATGGCGTGACCCGAGCCAACGAACAGGCCGGCACCGATAACACCGGCAATCGACAACATGGTCACATGGCGCGGTTTGAGCCCCTGTTCGAGGCCGTTAGAGCTTTGGGTACTGCTCATTGAAACTACCTTTGTAAGGAAAAGCGATTGCGTCCATCCCGCTTGGCGTCCTTCTCGTAAAAAGAAGCCAACGGGGCGTTCTGGATTCTGCACGCAATAATTGCGCCAAAATGTTTCACGTCGCCCGTTTCCGGGGGCTGTACGGCGACTGACCAGTCATCGCAAGTCATTGAAATTAATGGCACTTCGCCAGAACGTTACCCTGCCACACACTTCACAAACGAATTAACGCACCAGAAACACACAGAAAATACGGCTAGCGCACAATAAAAGGGCAGATCCGGAACGTTTGTCCGGTTAGCGCTTCCAACACCCGGCCAAAGCTGGCACCATCGCGCCTTTTTTTACGCGACACCCGCGCAGACATGGCTTGAAACGGGCGTTCGGTTGTTGATGGCGCGCCAATCTGCTGCGCTGATGCAACAACCGCTCACACACTTCCCGTCGACGCCCCGTGGGGCTGTTGGTCGCTATTCGAACGCTATGCTAGCGTGGCACCTCGCCGGGAACGCCGACCAACAGCACAAGCACAACAGAACACACTGAGGACCGCACATGGCTGAGGCCACGCCCGCGCTTGAAATCCGCAACTTGCACAAACGCTACGGAACGCTTGAGGTGCTTAAAGGCGTCTCGCTGACCGCACGCGACGGCGATGTGATCTCGATCCTGGGTTCCTCCGGTTCCGGCAAGTCCACTTTCCTACGCTGCATCAACCTGCTCGAAAACCCGCACCAGGGCCAGATTCTGGTTGCCGGCGAAGAGCTCAAGCTCAAGCTTGCGAAAAACGGCGAGCTGGTAGCCGCCGACGGCAAGCAGATCAACCGCCTGCGCAGCGAAATCGGTTTTGTATTTCAAAACTTTAATCTGTGGCCGCACATGAGCGTGCTCGACAACATCATCGAAGCTCCGCGACGCGTACTCGGGCAAAGCAAGGCCGAGGCCATCGAAGTAGCAGAAGCCTTGCTGGCCAAGGTCGGCATCGCCGACAAACGTCATGCCTATCCTGCGGAGCTTTCCGGCGGCCAACAACAACGCGCCGCCATCGCCCGCACTCTGGCGATGCAACCCAAAGTCATTCTGTTTGATGAGCCGACTTCCGCGCTTGACCCGGAAATGGTTCAGGAAGTACTAAACGTGATCCGCGCCCTGGCCGAAGAAGGTCGCACCATGCTGTTGGTCACCCATGAAATGGGCTTCGCCCGTCAGGTGTCCAGCGAAGTGGTGTTCCTTCACCAGGGGCTCATAGAAGAGCAAGGATCGCCCCAGCAGGTGTTCGAAAACCCGCTTTCGGCGCGCTGCAAACAATTCATGTCCAGCAACCGCTAACGGAGCTACCTACATGCAGACTTACAAAAAACTCCTCCTGGCCGCGGCCGCCACACTGGTGTTCTCGGCCAACGCGATGGCCGACGAAAAGCTGAAAATGGGCATCGAAGCGGCTTACCCACCGTTCAACAACAAAGATGCCAGCGGCCAGGTGGTCGGTTTTGACAAAGACATCGGCGACGCCCTGTGCGCCAAGATGAAGATCGAGTGCGAAGTCGTCACCTCTGACTGGGACGGCATCATCCCGGCATTGAACGCCAAAAAGTTCGACTTCCTGGTTTCCTCGCTGTCGATCACCGAGGAGCGCAAGCAGGCTGTTGACTTCACCGACCCGTACTACTCGAACAAGCTGCAGTTCATCGCGCCCAAAAATGTCGACTTCAAAACCGACAAGGACTCGCTCAAAGGCAAGATCATCGGCACCCAGCGCGCCACCCTGGCCGGCACCTGGCTTGAGGACCACTACGGTGACGACATCACCATCAAGCTGTATGACACTCAGGAAAACGCCTACCTGGACCTGACCTCCGGTCGTGTCGATGCCATCCTCGCCGACAAGTACGCCAACTACGATTGGCTGAAAAGCGACGCAGGCAAAAACTACGAGTTCAAAGGTGACGCCGTTGTAGAAAGCGACAAAATCGGCATTGCCGTGCGCAAGGGTCAGGACGAACTGCGTAACAAGCTCAATGCCGCGCTGAAAGAAATCGTCTCTGACGGCACGTACAAGAAGATCAACGACAAGTACTTCCCGTTCAGCATCTATTGATTCTGACTGGCCTGACCGGCGCCACTCTCTGACGGTGCCGGTCCTTGGCAAAGCCTGCCGCGATTTGAAAAGAAATCCATGACTATCGATCTCTACGGATTCGGCCCGGCGCTCGCCGCTGGCGCGCTGATGACCGTCAAACTGGCTCTCTCGGCGTTGTGCCTGGGGTTGGTGCTCGGTCTGCTCGGCGCCTTGGCCAAGACTTCCCCTTACAAGCCGTTGCAATGGCTTGGCGGCACTTACTCGACCCTGGTTCGCGGTATCCCGGAATTGCTCTGGGTGCTGTTGATCTACTTCGGCACGGTCAACCTGATGCGTGCCTTGGGCGAGTTCTTCGGCAACCCCGATCTCGCGCTCAATGCCTTCGCCGCTGGCGTGATAGCTCTGGGCCTGTGCTTCGGCGCCTATGCCACGGAAGTTTTCCGTGGAGCGATCCTGGCGATTCCCAAAGGTCACCGTGAAGCAGGCATGGCACTGGGCCTTTCGAAGCTCCGGATTTTCACCAGGCTGATCCTGCCGCAGATGTGGCGCATCGCCCTGCCGGGCCTGGGCAACCTGTTCATGATCCTGATGAAGGACACCGCGCTGGTGTCGGTAATCGGCCTGGAAGAAATCATGCGTCATGCACAAAACGGCGTGACCATGACCAAGCAGCCGTTCACCTTCTATATGGTCGCGGCCTTCATGTACCTGGGCCTGACGATTCTGGCCATGACCGGCATGCACCTGCTGGAAAAACGCGCCGCTCGCGGCTTCGCGAGGAGCACGCAATGAACTGGGAAGTCATCATCAAATGGCTGCCGAAACTGGCACAGGGCGCAACCCTGACCCTGGAGCTGGTGGCCATCGCCGTCGTCCTCGGTTTGCTGCTGGCGATTCCGCTGGGCATCGCCCGCTCGTCGCGGCTGTGGTACGTGCGTGCACTGCCTTACGCGTACATTTTCTTCTTCCGTGGCACACCGTTACTGGTGCAGCTGTTTCTGGTCTACTACGGTCTGGCGCAGTTCGATGCCGTCCGCGCGAGCGCGATGTGGCCGTACCTGCGCGATCCGTTCTGGTGCGCCACCGCCACCATGACCCTGCACACCGCCGCCTACATTGCCGAGATCCTGCGCGGGGCGATCCAGGCCATCCCGAAGGGCGAGATCGAAGCGGCTCGGGCGCTGGGCATGTCGCGCCCCACGGCGCTGTTCTACATCATCCTGCCGCGTGCCGCGCGCATCGGCCTGCCGGCCTACAGCAACGAAGTAATCCTGATGCTCAAGGCCAGCGCCCTGGCCAGCACCGTGACCTTGCTCGAACTGACCGGCATGGCTCGCACCATCATTGCCAGAACCTACTTGCCGGTGGAGATCTTCTTCGCGGCGGGCATGTTCTACCTGTTGATGGCCTACATCCTGGTGCGTGGCTTCAAGCTGCTGGAGCGCTGGTTGCGCGTCGATGCCTGCCAGGGACGTTGATCGGCCGGTGCTGACGGGCGAGCAACTGCTCGCCCGCTTCAAGGCGCTGGACAGGTTTCTGACCGAACACCAGGCACTCTGGCGACCGCGTCCGTTTACTCATCGGCAATTGCCGTGGGAAGCGGACTATCCAGAACTGGCGAATTGGCTACGCCAGCGTTCACTGGAAGACGCGGAAAACAGCCACAACCATCCTGAGCGTCTTCTGGCACCCGCGCCTTTTCCAGAGCTGGCAGCGCAGTCCATTGCCCTCAGCGCAGTAGGCGACCTTCCTGCTCATACGACTGAGCCTTCGACCCGACGCCTGAGCGTCGACGTGCCCGGGCGTAAATGGCAGCAGATCGAAGCCTTTGCCGGCTGCCTGCAATTTTCTGCAACACCCCTGCATTGGCTCGACTGGTGTTCGGGCAAAGGTCATTTGGGACGACGCCTGCTGCAAGTCGGCCAGCAACTGACCTGTCTGGAGTACGACCCGGCGCTGATCGCCAGCGGTCAGGCGCTGAGCCAACACCATCACCTCGCGGTCAATCATCTCCAACAAGACGTGATGGCAACCGATGCGGCTGCGAGTCTGAGCGCCGAACACACACCCGTCGCCCTGCACGCCTGCGGCGATTTACATGTACGGCTGATGCAACTGGCCAGCGCGGCCGGCTGCAAACAACTGGCCATTGCACCCTGCTGTTATAACCGCATCAGCGCCCGCCAGTACCAACCGCTGTCCGGCGCGGCTAAAGGCTCCAGCCTACAACTTTCCCTCGACGATCTGGCCCTGCCTCTGAGCGAAACCGTCACCGCCGGTGCCCGCGTCCGACGTCAGCGCGATACATCCATGGCCCGCCGCCTGGCCTTCGACCTGCTGCAACGGCAACTGCGCGGTTGTGACGACTACCTGACAACACCATCGCTGCCCAGCGCCTGGCTGGATAAACCCTTCGCCGATTACTGCCACAACTTGGCTACGCTGAAAGACTTATCCACAGTCCCGGCGCAGGATTGGTCGGCGCTGGAAGCCGCTGGTTGGGAACGCCTGGCGCAGGTGCGTAATCTGGAGCTGCTGCGTGGCCTGTTCCGGCGCCCGCTGGAACTGTGGCTGGTACTCGACCGAGCACTGTTTCTCGAAGAGCAGGGTTATACCGTCCGTCTGGGGTTGTTCTGCGAAACCCCACTGACACCGCGCAATCTGATGCTCCTCGCCGAGCGTCGATAACCCCCTCCATTTCGATCAACAGCCTGTGGATAAGTCTGTTGATGAAACTTGCCGAAAGCCTTTGGATCCATGGCTTTTAGGCCATAAAAGCGACTGGTCATTTTTTGTTCATATTAAAAAACAGGCGAAAAAACAGCCAGTTGCGATTTATTGAGAACTGCTCCACAAAATAAGCCGTAAACGCAGCGAAGCCACCTCCCGTTGTGCATAAGCATTAAGCCGAATGGTCATAACCAACCTCCGTAGCTTGAACTATCGTTGCCAGGCGTCAGAAATCTCTGGCACTCAGGACAGCAAGGAGCTGGGACACAATGACCACATTGAAAAGTGCACAGGAAGCAGTCGATACCGTCGCCAACCAGGCCATTCTCGCGGCCATTCAAAAAACTTTCGCCGTCGGCGGGGCCATCATCAACAACGCCACTGGTGAAGTCATCGCAGCCCTTCACAACAACGTGTTAATGCCTTTTCCGGGAAGCGGCACCACCTACTTCCTACCCCACGACCCAACCGCTCATGGCGAGCGACAACTGGTGGACTGGTACTACGAAAAAGCGGCATCACTGAAGCTTCCGCCGCCCAACAAATTGACCATCGTGACCACTCTGGACCCGTGCGCCATGTGCGCCGGCGCTCTGCTCACAGCCGGATTCAACGTCGCAGTGAGTGCGATCGATGACTACGCGGGGGTCAACTACAACAGCCAGTTCACCTTCCCGTCGTTGCCACCGCAGATTCGTCAGCAAGCGCAAAAAACCTGGGCCTATTACGCGGTCGCCGCTCCTGTCAGCCGCCCCTATCAAGGCTCGATGAGCCCAGTGTTCGGCGGCCAGACCATCGACTCGGCGGCGTACTACCTCACCAGCTCGATCTTCTCCGCCAGCGTCGACACGGTGCGCAAAGCGAGCAACAACAGCGGCCTTGAACCTTCGAAACTGAAAAACCCGGCCACGCTGCCGGCGAACAGTCCGGTACGCCAGGCATTGACCAAATTGAGTCCGTACGCCTTGACGGTAACCTCAACCAATCCGCGTGACCCCGGCGCGGAACTGGCGCCCCCCCTGCTGAAAACGGCCCAGCAAGCCAACGTGTTCAACTCTGTGGCCTTGCTTGATCCCTTCGGCAACCTGCTGGTGTGCCTGGGCGGCGTGGAAAACCAGTCGCCGATTCGCACAGCATTCATGGAAACCACCCGCAGCTATGCGGTCATGCGCTGGACCCTGATGAACGACCCGGACCCGGCGGTACGTGCCCAGGCCGAGCAGTACCTGACGCACCCAAAATACGGCACCTTCGTCTTCCTCTACGCACCGGACCCAATCACCCCACAAGCCGTGATGACCCTCGGCGCATACGGCTCGACCATGGAAGGCCCGGTGCCGCAAAGCTATCCGTCGAATCTGCAATACGTGTTGCTGCCAGGAAACACCACGGCTCAAGCGCTATCGCAATTGGCCCAAGACCTGCCGCCGTTCTATACCCAGAGCGTGCAGGTGGCTCCCGCCCAAGTCCTGAGCCAGGCCTTGATCAACGCTGTCAAAAGCGGCGTGTAACTGGCTGACGCCCTCCGCATGACCAGGCCCGTCGAGCACTCGGCGGGCCTCTACGCCAGCACATATTCTGATTGAAGATCGCTACATTCCGGAACCTGACCCGTGGCGACAACGTCACGATTGAAACCATGTCATTCGTCAACAAAAGCATCCCTGCGGGCGACACGTTTAACAACACGCGATAACCGTGGGCTGATCAAGACGAGCCCTGGAGCGCTCAAGCGCACACAGGAGCGAGAACCTTGCCAGAGGCCCGCTGAAAAATAGTCAGTAATCAGGGGTTTACAGAACCCAGCCAATCGCTATAATCGTCGCCCAACACGCCGGTATAGCTCAGTTGGTAGAGCAACTGACTTGTAATCAGTAGGTCCCGGGTTCGACTCCTGGTGCCGGCACCACATTCAAAGCCCCGCAATGCGGGGCTTTGCTGTTTCTGGGACTTGTTTAAGCCCCCGCTTCACTTCTTCGAAATGTCCACAAAGTGTCCACACCCAGCCGCCAAAGGGTTGAGATTGACCACTTCCGCAAGGTGGCCAGGGCTGAAGTGTGCGTACTTCATCGTCATTGCCAAAGAGGCATGCCCTAGCACCCGTTGCAACGTCAGGATGTCCCCGCCGTTCATCATGTAGTGACTGGCGAAGGTATGACGTAACACATGGGTCAACTGGCCAGCTGGCAGATCCAATGCCACCGCATCAACGGACTCGCCAAACTTCTTGTAGCAATCACCAAAGGGCATCGCCTTTTTGATTTGCTTTTGCAACTCTTCAGAAATCGGCACAGCTCGATTCTTTGACGACTTCGTGCGAGTGAAGTGAATGCGGCAGTCACGGACCTGTCGGGCAGTGAGGCTTTCCGCTTCTGACCATCGGGCCCCTGTCGCCAAGCACACCCGAGCCACTGCACCAGCTGCGATTGATCGACTATCCAGATCTGCCAGCAACGGCTTGATCTGCTCAGCAGTGAGATAAGCCATCTCTGTTTCGTCAAATTTCAGCGCCCGAACTTTGCCCAGTGGGTTTTCTCCCTTCCACTCACCGAGGCGTTCCAGCTCGTTGAATACGGCTCGCATGTAGGCCAACTCGTGATTCAATGTATTGGCACTGGGGGCTTTAGCCTCCTCCCCTTTCTTCCGACCACTCCCCGCCTTTTCGCGGTTGAATTTCCCGGCCAGTCGATCGGTCCGATACTTCGTGAAATGCGTTGTGGTGAAGTCTTCCGCACATGGGTCGCCCATCCGCTCAGCCATCGCGATCAAAGCACGCTGGCGCTCTTCACCACGTTTCAGTGTCCGTCCATGCGAGTCGAACCAAAGATTGACCAACGCACTCAACGGGCGCTCATCCCTCTTTTTCCGCTTTTCAAACTCGCCCCGCGCACCATCTCCCATGATCCGATTTTGATAGACCAGGGCTTCGTTCTTGGTTCGAAATTTCTTCCGGATTCGCGGGCCGTCACGGCCTTCAGGCCTGCAATCAACCTCATAACGACCGTCTTCCAGCTTTTTGATTGTCATGGGTTAAACCGGGCTGACCTGGCCACAAGCAGGGGCGGTGTCGTCAGTGATCAGCCAGAGGGCGTACTTCTTGAAACTCGGATGATTGGCAATCTTTAGCAGTGCAGGTGCTCCGACCTCAATAAACCCTGCTTCGTACTTCCGGTAGGTGCTTTCGCTGAACCCCATCACCTCACAGAACTCCTTCTGGGTCAGATTTTCTGCTTTTCGTATCGCTTTGAATTTCGCCGGAAAGTCCATAAACCCCTCTTGACATGTTCCTTCAAAGGAACAAATAATGTTCCTCGCAAGGAACATTTATCCCAAATATTCCCAAGAGGGTAGCAGAATGCAGATCAACATCGACACGCCTTACGTGACCATCAGCGAGCTGGTGCGACGTTCTGGACAATCGGATTCAGCCATCCGCAACGAGATCGAGCTCGGGCACTTCCTGACCCGTCCAAAGCAACCAGGTTCAAAGTCTGCGGTACTGGTAAACATGGTTCACTTGGCCATTGAGGCCGCCGAACAAGCTGAGCGCGTGCGCGGTGGAAAGCCCAAATCAAAAGCCGGTGAAGCGTAAGGAGCCGGCAAATGCAATTCGAAGATATCTACCGTCTAGAAGTGGTCGCGGCCCTGGAGCTTGACCATGAACTGGACTTCAAAGACATCGGCGACAAGTACCTGCAGAAAGGCATTTGCCCAGGCTGCGGGGAACGAACCCTGTACATCGCCCGCAAGCAGCCGTACCAGCTCAAGTGCAATCGTCTGAACCAGTGCCAGCACGAGGAAAAAACTCGTGAGCGCTACCACTACTTGTTTGAAAACCTCAGTGAGCGGTTCCCCAAGACTGAGCAGAACCCGAACGCCACGGCCGACGCTTATCTGCTGCGTAATCGCGGCTTTGATATCAGCAAGATGAAAGGCTGGTACGAACAGGCTCGGCGCAAGATGGACGACGGGCAATGGGCTGATACCGTCCGCTTTCCGCTCTGTGATGGCTACTGGGAACGCATCATCGACGCCACCATGGTTGCCGCCAACAAGGGCGACAAGGCCGGTATCAAGTCCAAGATGAGCTACAAGTCTGGCGGCTGGATGCCACCAAGCATGGCCATCGAGAACGGTGACAGCGTCTACATCGTCGAGGGGATTTTCCACGCCATTGCTTTGCACCTCGCTGGCTACAAAGTGATTGCGTCGATATCGGCCAACAACTTCCCCTGGGATGTGATCGAGGCCAACAGAGGAAAGAAGGTCCGCTGGATCATTGCCCTGGACGACGACAAAGCCGGTCACCTGGTGATTCCCAAGTACCGTCGCCAACTGCTCGCCATGGATGAAATTGCTTGGGTCGCACTTGCCGGCCGCGATCGGGACTGGGACGACGTTTATCGTGATGGTCAGCTCGACGATGTGTTTATGCAGGAAGCCAGTTATCAGGGCCGGCTGTTCATAGCCCCGAACCCGGCTAAACGAGCCTTTCTGCTTCACCTGAAAAAACCTCTCAGCTTCTTTCTATTGGAGTTTGGCGACCGGCTGTACACGGCAAAGGTGAACACCGACGAATTCAACAAAGAACTCAACAAAGACCATGAGGGCGGAACGGTCCCCAAAACCAGAGAGGAGCTTTTCGACAAGTATTGCGACATCAAGCAGGTGGCCAACTGCGTTCCGCACTTTGAATACATCCAACGTGATGCACTCAGCGGGGATCAGCAGTTCTTCTTTCAATTCAACTTTCCGAACCCGGCTCAGAACTGCAAAGAGCCCTTGGCCCCCAACTCAATCGGGGATCCGCGGAGCTTTTCTAAATCGCTCCTGGAGCGCACGCCAGGCGGCAACTTTGAGGGCGGTGAAAAAGTCCTGGCCATGCTGCGCAGCAAGTGGCTGGAGAACGCACTGACGGTCCGATCGCTGCCCTTTGTAGGCTACGACGCCACCAGCAAGACCTACTGCTATCAGACATTTGGTTATCACAAGGGACGTGAGTACATGGCCAACGATCACGGCTATCTGGAGATTGGAAAAACTGGGTTAAAGACCTCACTGAGCAGCCTTTCGCTCACACGGGGAGCCGATTTTGACCCCGACTGGTTTGCGGACTTTATCGAGGTCAATGGCCTGAATGGTCTGGCTGCACTTTCGTGGTGGACAGCAACCCTTTTCACTCAGCAGATCCGCACCAAACAAGAGTCATGGCTTTTCTTTGAACTTACCGGTGACGCAGGTGCGGGTAAGTCCAGTTTGTTGCGGTTCCTGTGGCGCCTTTTTGGTCGGGCAAATTACGAAGGGATGAAGCCCAACGCTAACGGTGCCAGTGCTATCGGACTGACCCGTGCGCTTTCTCAGGTCAGCAACCTACCGGTGGTGCTGATCGAGTCCGACAGTCAGATTGTCGATGCTCAGGGCCGCACCACGGTAAGTCAGTACAACTGGGAAAACTGGAAAGCGCTGTTTGACCATAACGCTACTCTCCGCACCGTGGGCGTTAAGTCATCGAGCAATGACACGGACAGCCTGATTTTTCTTGCGGCGCTCTGCATATCTCAAAACGCCAGTGTCGATGGCTCTGAAGCAATCCTGACGCGGATCGCTCACATGCATGCGACCCGCGCCGGTCACACACCTGCACGCAAGGTTGTGGCCACTCGCTTGAACTCGATTCCCGTAGAAGCGCTTTCCGGTTACTTGCGCCGGTGCCTGGAACAGGAAACAACTTGGTTGGAACGCTACTTTGAAGCCTTCGCTGAATACGAGGCGAGGCTTCAGGCGAATCCCGTAATCCAGCATCAGCGCATCGTGCATTGCCATGCACAGCTGATGGCCGCCGCCAAAGCCACTCAGGCGTTGTTCCCGGGCTGGAACGATCAGCTGTTGGAGCAGCTGTTTAAGCACGTCGAAAACCGCGCCATCGATCGGCAGCAGCGTGTCAGCAGCGAAAACCCTACAGCGGCCAGGTTCTGGCAGATCTATCACTACCTAAATGAAAAAGTGGTGACGATCAGCGACCAGGACGGTGTGAGGGAAGTCATTCAGCAGACGTTGAATCACAGCCAAGATCGAACGTTGATCGCTATCAACATCGAGCACTTCCACAACGCCTGTCGGCTTGCGGGTCAAGAAGTCATCCACGCGGCGCAGCTCCAACGCGCCCTGCCGCAAAGCAGCTCACACACGTACGTAGAGATTCGCAAAGTTCGGTCGGTTATCGAGAAGCGCCCGCTCAACTGCTGGATCTTCCGCAAGGGGGGTAAAGAGTGATGACCGGCCGGGGGATAGAAGTCCGTATCCGTGGGGGTATAGGGCGGTTTGCTGAAATGCGTGTGTCGCCAATGATGAGCCGGAACATCCGGAACATTATTAATATTTATAAAAATATCTATATAAAACAGATAGATAACAAACATCGCTCCATCACTCTCAGCCGGAACATAGCGGAACACGCCGGAACATTCTTTGTTGCTCTGTTCCGGAAATGTTCCGGCTACAGGTTTTCCCGGAACATCGCTGCAGCCCTTATGAATAAAGGCTTACAGCTCATTCGTGAAAAAAATTGTTCCGGCATGTTCCGGCTGCGGGCACTGCTTGGCCGACGGCCCAAACCCCAAGTAAACCGGACCTCACAGCCATTCCACTTTTAGATGTTCCGGATGTTCCGGGGTACACGCGGGCACACACGACATTTTTTCAGGCGCGGAGCCTGAACCGCCCAATAGAAAAGGAGCAACACCATGCAACTACAGATCATCACCGGCAGCGCAGGCAGCGGCAAAACCACCCAGCTGCGAGCTATCCAGGACGAATTGAAAGACCAGGGCACCGATGTCGTGATCTATCACGGCGCCAGCTGCACGACCCCTTTTTTCATCAACCACCTCTGCAATCAAGCCATGGCCGGCGTGACCCACTTCCTGGCCGACGACTGCACACAGTTCCAGATCAAGGCCGTCACAGATCTGAAAGCACGGGGCATTCACTCCGGCATTCCGTCTGGTTTCGTGGTGCACCTGGTGCGCCAAGCCTAAAGGAGAGCCGCCATGATCATTCGCTACAGCGCCAACACCCTGGCGGGGCAGCTGCCATTACCCACTGACTATGTGGAGCAGCGCACACCCGAGGAGCTGGCTGAGCTGGCAGCCGCCGCGCATTGGCGGGACCACCCGGAAGAAACCCCGACATTCGTCACCGTCGTGCACATGCAGGACGTCGACGGTCACGACTTGGGGTTGTTTGAGGTGCGCTGTGAACAGCGCCCAGTATTCACGGCAAGCCTATTGCGGCAAGCCTGATAGAGACGGTGTCGAGGAGTTCGCACCTCCCCGACACCAACCACCACAAAAGGAGCAACACCATGCAAGCACAGCACCCAAGCAGCAGTGAAATGAAGGCTACCACAGCACCGCAACAGGCCGCTCGTAGCGTCTTTAAACCATCCCGTCGAATGCTGGCCACCGCTGTGGTCGGCGCAGCACTGATCGGCTACCAGATCCATAAGACGCCAGACGCCCTCGTACACCTCCGGAGTGTCGCTGGCCTGGCCCAAGCCACGGGCGACCTCACTGAGCAAGATGCCGCCGTTGTCGCGGAACTGCTCGCCGATCGCCAACACCTCAATGGAGCGCGAGCATGATTATTGACAGACAATTTATCGCCGTGTCAGACGATCAGCAGCGACAGGCTCGCCAACAGTTAGAGCTACCAACCGACTTTCACCTGGTAGAAGCCACACGCCTGCTGTATCACAACACCGGTAATGGCCTGGTGCAGATTCCGCTGCCAGGTGGGCAACTGGTCGCTGCTTTTGAAAACTCGAACGGACAGCGACGCTACGGAGTGGTCAAAATCGATGGCCTGACCAGCTAAGGCCTGAAACATTTAGCGGCTAAAAAACTGACAACTCAAACGAACAGGGCGCCTTCTCGGCGCCCTTTTTCGTACCGTCCCACAACCTCAACCCGACAACCATGACGGATCAATATCGTTATATCGAACAATGAAAGCTATAACTTCCGCTAGATAATAATCGCTAAAATGCAATCAAAAACCCTACCAGGGCGCCAACAACAAATAGCAAATGCAATCATTATATCGAAGCAAGTGATCTGTAATTAACCATCACTTGCTATCTGAGCTCTCGGCACAGCATCACTATACCGAAGCGCCTTTGACGCTTTGACGCTTTGACGCTTTGACGCCATAGCGTATTAGCGACTATGACCCTTTTGTACCGTTGGCCATTTTCACTTATGTACATACGTACATAATTAACAAATTCGTCATTTCGTTATTCCGTTAATTCTTTACTACCGGAATGGCGGCGGCATAACCACAGGCCAAACCCCTTCCTATGCTGGGCGTGACCACACATCGAAACGTGCCAGAAGCCCCTCCATAAAAATAAAATGCCGGTTATTGAAAGTTTTACAAGACCTTAAAAAAAGGCTTGACGATTCAAAATGTCGCTAACTAAACTTCGGCCAATCAAACCCATCCAAACAGGAAGTTTCAAAATGATTGACGCGGAAGCCAAAATGACAGAATTGATTGACGACGCTCACAGCCTCGGCAATAAATTCATATTTATGATGGGTGCGTCGGGTTCAGAACACCGATTTTCTGAGCGTGCTAGAAGTGGCTTTATCGATATAAGCGCTGATCTAATTGAGCAATTCGACGAATTCGAACTGAAGTTGAAAAGCTACAGAACAGGTTGCGCACCCAGCTGCTCAAAAAGTTCTCGCTGTTGAGAACGAGACAGGTGGCGGAGCCGATCAAACATCAGGCGATCAACCGCTTGAGCTGAAGGGCTCAAGGTGTGGGAAAAGGTCAGATTAGCCACCCAGGTGTGACCGCACGCAGCATCACCACATTGGCAGTAGAGCTTGGCAAATTCTTTCGACAGTTCATCACGCGAAGCAATCCGCCCTTTGCTGCCACATTCCTTGCAATACACCCGCATAACGCCCCTTCCCCAAGGTTCCTTATAAGGTACTATTTTGCCACAACATGTAGTGCTTTACTCACACCCAAGCCCCTACATCATGTATTCGAAGCTGATACGGGTGTTTCCCGCCAGCTAATCCACCGGTCCTCCCGCAACGTGTCGTTGAGCTGGTTGAACAGCTGGCAGATCGGCCGAATCTCGTTGCTGGTGTAAACCCGATCAATCTTTTCGATATCGCCGAACCCCGCGCTGTTTTCCGGAATGATCCCGGCCAGCGCGGGGTTCATCCGCCAAGCGGCAATCACGTCGTTGCGGGTGATGTTCTTCACCTTTTCCAGCTCGTCTTTCGCCTGGAAGTCCCCCACGGGAATGATCTGGATCGCCTCTTTCGCACCGCCCGGGATGTTGACGAACATCGAGCGGAAGTTACCTACACCTTTGCTGGCGGTGATCTGGGCCTTCAGCTCGTCCTCGTCGTCTTCGCTCAGGTTCGGGTCGTTGGTGTAGAAGATGTAGCCCGCATGGGCGCCGTTACTGTAGTAACGGCGGCGGAACAGAGTGGCGGCCTCGTTGAGCAGCAGCGCCTGCATGCCGCCCAGGTAGTCGGGCACGCCGTAGATGTTTTGTTCCACGTCGTAGTTCATGACGTGCTCGATTTCGTCCTGCTCGAACTCCACTTCCTTGCCGTCCGGCAGCAACATCACAAAACCACCATCCACTTTGACCCGCATGTTGATTGTTGGCAGATGCTCCATTTCCAGCACCTGGCCAAAGGCGTTGCGGTTGCGTAGGAAGTACGACTCGCCAAACACCATAAAGTCGAGCCCTGCACGGCTCATGGTCGCGATCGAGCATCCTTCTGATGGGATGAACTCACGCAGCAATAGGTTGCGCTTGAACCCGGGAATCGCGCCGTGGTGTGCGTTGGCGCGCAGCAACTTGGCCAGCCCCTGTCGCGACACCGGCGGTGTGTAGATCCGGCCGTCGTGCGTGGCGAACACGCCCAGGTACTGCCCGATGTTTTCGCTCAATACCTGTTCGGGTGCGCCGAATGAAAACATCCGTGCTCGCCCGGGGGCTGTGGTTGCCGGTGTTTGCTGTCGTTTTCTTCGCGCCATTGTTTGCTGATCCAGTCATTGAGTAGCGGCTACGCCGCTGCTTGTTGGTGTTGAGGGGTTCGTGGGCCAGGGCGTGCATGATTGCCCAAGCAATATCGGCGTGGCCTGAGGCGTCGGTACGCGATGCGCTGTAGGTGACCTGGCCGCCGCCCGTGGTGCCGCGCTTGATCGTCAGGAACGCCTGAGCGATGTCGTTCCAGCCAGCATCCCATTCGATGCGGCTGCCCTGAATCGTGTCCTGTGCCTTGAGTACCAGGGTGTTTTTCGTTTCCAGGCTGTAGTGGATCGAGGTCGCACGCGGGTAGAAGTCGCGCACCAGGTCAAACACGCCGTAGCCGATACCGGTGGTATCGATGCCGATGTGCTGCACGTTGAAACGCTCGGTAAGCTTCTTGACCTGCTCGGCCTGGAATTTGAACGACTGCCCACGCCAGCTGTGCTTTTCCAGAATCCGGAACTTGGCGCCAGGCTCCAGCGGCGGGGCGATGACCACACAGCTGGCATCGTCGCGGGTGCGGCTGGGGTCGTAGCCGATCCACACGGGGCTGTTGCCGAATGGGCGCGGATCGTCGGGGTCGTAGTCAGTCCACAAGGACAGGTCGGAGTAACAGCGCTCCAGGTCGGACAGGGAAAAGGCGCTCTGCGTGCTGTCGATGAACTTGCACATGAACAGCTGCTCGAACTTGTCGCCGTCAAACTCCAGTTGCAGTTGCTCAAGGTCGAACCGATCGCACCCCCCGGCGATCGCGTCCAGGATGGTGATGACCTGGCGCCATTGACCATCCGGGCAGCGGGCTCCAGCGGCGATTTGTTTTTCACTGGGCCATGGGTCTTTAGCGCTTTTGTGTTTGCCGTTGCGAAACTTCTCGCCGGACCAAAACGGGTATGCCTGGTGCGATACCGCGCTGGGGGTTGAAAAGTAGGTCTTGCGCCACTTCTTATGCGTGGCCATGGCACTGGCGACGGTGTTCAGTTTTTCGAAGTCGCGAATCCAGAAATATTCGTCGATGTAAACGTGACCATGGTGGCCCTGGGCGGTGCTGCTGTTGGTGCTGAGAAAGCGCAACTCGGCCCAGGGCTTGCCGTCTTTGCTCAACACAATCGGGTTGCCGGTCAACTCCAGGCCGAACCACTCTTGCGCGAACGCGATGATGTAGCTGCGGAAAATTTCGGACTGGGCACGGCTGGCCGACAGGAAAATCTGGTTGTCGCCGGTCAGTACGGCGTCCATGAACGCTTCACCGGCGAAGTAGTAGGTCAGGCCCACCTGGCGGCTTTTGAGGATGTTCCGGATGCGACACGTCAGCGGGTTCTGTTTGGCCGCGAACAGCTCTTTCTGATAGCCGTACATCTTGCTGATGAACTTGTCGAGAAAGTCCACTTCGGTCAGTTCGCTGACGTCGTTTTTAACTTTCTTCTCGCGCTTCTTGCCGCCCTTGTCGCCTCGCTCTCGACGTTCGCCGCGCTGGCCTTGGCGCTCGCCCTGGTGTTCCGCCGGCGCATCGCCGATCGACGCCGGCGACGGTTTGGCCGATTGCTTCAACAGCCGATCGCGAACGGTGGTCAGTCGGTCGAGCTCGTCCAGTTCGCCCTTGGTCAGGGTCGCGGCTTTTTCCAGGATGAGGGTGATTCGCCGGCCGACCGCCGTCAGCGGTTCCTCGTCCGAAAGCATCTCGTCCCAGCCGCCTTTGGCGATCCAGTAATAAACGATACGGATGTTTGGCAGCTTGAGCTGAGCCTGAATTTCTCGCGGCTTGCAGCGGCGCAGATAAAGGCGTTTGGCGGCTTCTTTGACTTCGATTGAATAGAGCATGGGCCGCAGTCTATGCGGCGAAAACGCGCAAAACGCGGGGTTAAATTCCGCCAACCTCCTAGATCGTGAATATAGGAGGAATGCAAAAGCAAAGCGTTTGTTTGGCCGCTGTCGGCTCCCTATCGTGGCGGCTCAAACCACCGATTGAGCGCAGTTAACGCCCATGCCCCGTTCCCTTGTTTCGCTATGGAAACGTGTCGCCACCAGCGGCACCACCGCCGATGGTCGCGAGATCCTTCCCCAGGAACTGCGTGATGTCGCCGAGACCTACAAACCGTCGAAATACACGGCGGTAATCTGGAGTGAACACGAACGGTGGATGGGCTCCCACGGCACCGTTTATGCCGTGCGCCTGGTTGAAGAAGGCGAAGATCTAGAGCCTGGCCAAATTGGCTTGGAGGCGCAGCTCAAGCCCAACGACAAATTGCTGTCGCTGAACGACCAGGGCGAAAAGCTGTTCACCAGCATCGAAGTCACCCCCAACTTTGCGGGCTCGGGCAAAGCGTACCTGACCGGTCTGGCCGTCACTGACTCCCCGGCCAGCCTGGGCACTCAGGAACTCTATTTTTCCCGCAAGACCAGTAAGGCCGCCTATTTCGCCGACGCGGTGGAACTTGGCTCCCTGACGGACACAGAGCCAAAAAGCGAGCTGGGCAAGCTGACTGCGATGGTCACCAGCCTGTTCAAGCGACTCGGCCTTCAAGAATCCCCCGCAAACCCGCCCCCCCAAACAGAGAGCAAACCCCCAATGGATGAAGCTACAGCCAAAGCGCTGGCGGCACTGGTCGAACAGTTGCTGCTGGTCACTGCCGGCATTCAAACCTTGATCGAGCCTGCGACGACTGACGTAGTGGTTGAGCAGGAACCGATCGACAACGTCGAAACCTCCGTTCAGGACATTCTCGACACCGCCGAAGAAGAGCGCGAATTTTCCCGTCGCGGCAAGGGTGTATCCACCAACAAAGCGCTGGCCATGGCCATTGCCAACCTGGACAAGAAATTCAACACGCTGCTGAACACCCCAAAAGGTCGCCAGGTTCCGCACACCACCGGCGCGACTCACAGCCAAAAGCGGAGAACCTTGTAAATGGGCGCTTCTCTTAGCAGTCACGCCCAGGAACAGTTCGCCCTCATGCAGGACGACCTGGCCGAGACGTACAACGTCCAGGATGCGTCCCGTCAGTTCGCCGTCGAACCGAGCATTGCCCAGGAACTGAACGACAAAATCACCGAGAAATCCGACTTTTTGAGTCGCATCAACGTGGTGCCGGTCAGCGAAATCAAAGGCCAAAAGGTGATGATCGGCGTAACGGGCCCCGTGTCCAGCCGCACCAACACCAAAACCACCGATCGTGAAGCCAAGGACTTTAGCGACCTGTCCGGCCTGGACTATGAGCTGTTCCACACCGAGTCCGACGTGGGCCTGTCGTTCGCCAAGATCGACAGCTGGGCCAAGTTCCCCGACTTTGCTGATCGCTACAGCGCGGCCGTGCAACGTCAAATCGCCCTGGACCGCATCATGATCGGCTGGCACGGCACCCACGCGGCGCCACAGACCGACATCATCGCTAACCCGATGCTGCAAGACGTGAACAAAGGTTGGTTGCAAATCGCTCGTGAGCAGATCCCGGCCCAGGTACTCAAGGAAGGCGCGGCGGCGGGCAAAATCACCCTCGGCACCGGTGGCGACTACGCGAACCTTGACGCCCTGGTGCATGACGTCAAACAGATGATTGACCCGGTGTTCCGCGATGCCGGCGACCTGATCGCGATCATCGGCAGCGACCTGTTGGCCAACGACAAAGGCAAGCTGTACGCCAAGCAGGGCGACACCCCGACCGAGAAAGAGCGCATCGAGGGCGCCCAGGTAATCGCGACCTATGGCGGCTTGCCGTCCTTCGTGATCCCGCACTTTCCGGCCACCGGCGTGGTCGTCACCAGTTGGGACAACCTGTCGCTGTACTTCCAGGACAGCAGCTGGCGCCGTCACCTGATCGAAAACCCGAAGCGCTCCCGCGTCGAAGATTACAACGGCCGTAACGAGGGCTATGTGATCGAGCAGCTGGAGAAGTTCGCGGCCATCGAAGCCGGCAACCTGGAGCTGCTGCCGTGAGCATCGCCCTGACCCACAAGCGGCGTGTTCTTGCGCTAGGCCCGGCGGCAGTGGCAACGGTCGAGCCTTACAGCTCCAGCGCTGCCCTGGCCAGTCCCGCCAATGCGCAAAAGCACCTCAAGCTGATGGAAGGCGCGTTGGCGATCGATCTGGAACGCCTGAGCGCTATCAACAATCACGAAAGCCGTCAGCAGCTCAAGCGTGACGAGCTGCTGCCCAAGTACATGGACTACGTCGAGCGTTACCGCGATTCCGGGTTGAATCACCCGAATTCGGTACTGACACAAGTCTTGGTCTGGCTGTTCGACACCGAGCAGTTCGAACTGGGCCTTGAAGTCGCGATGTTCGCCATCGAGCAAGGCCAGTCGATGCCGGAGCGCTTCAAGCGTGACATCCCGACCTTCGTTGGCGATGCGGTTGTTGAGTGGGCCGACAACGAGCAGAAGTGCGGGCGCAGTCCCGAGCCATACCTGAGCGACATGCTGCCGTTCGTGGATGGTGAATGGGATCTGACCGAACAGATTCCGGCCAAGTACCACAAGTTGATTGGCATCCGCGCAATGGACGCCAAGGACTGGGAAAAGGCGATCCGTCACTTTGAGCGCGCAACAGAACTCTACGCCAGCATCGGGGTGGACACGCGCCTGAAAGGGTCTCGCAAGGCCTTGGAAAAACAACGGGCTGAACAAGCCGCCGAATAACCCGACTACCCCCCCAGCGGGGAACTGTGGACGTGAGTCGGCCATTTATGGCCCGCCCCACGAGAAACAGTTTCCCCGCCCTATTTGAGTGGCCAGCAATGAGCTTTTCCGGGAAACCCACCACCTTTGTGGAACAAGCGATCGAGAACGACGGCTTTTGGCCGGACCTCTCCGTGAGCGAGTTCCAGAAGGGCTACCGTCTGCCGGCGGAGTACCTGGTTGAGCTGCTGGTCACTGACCTGACCACGGCGATGGTCGAGGTCAATCGCGACCTGGCCAAGTGCAAAGGCAAATGGCAGGCCGCTGGCATCACCAGCGTGGAATCTGCTGACCCTATGGTGCTGCCCGAGCGCACATTTCACACAGCGACGTACAAGCGCGCCGTGTATTGCCGCGCCAAGGCCAGCCTGTTGACTCAGTTCGCCACGATCACCCGCCGCGAACTGGCAGAAAACACCGGCAAGGAACTGCCCGAACGATCGGAAACCTTTCTGGCCTTCAGTCAGCAATCCGTGCGCTCTCTGCAAGGCCGTGGCCGCATCACGGCGGCGCTGCTGTGATCAAGCTTAAAGCCCTGACCGCCTACTTGCTGGAACGCCAGCTGGTGCTGCCGGAACAGCTCGACAGCTGGACCGAGCAGGTCAGCCTGGAACTGATCTGGAAGCCCGACGTGGACGGCATGCGCATGGGTGACATGCGCTACAGCGCCACCATCGCGCTGGAGCGTTTCGCCGACCATCCCGGACGTCTGATGGCGTTGGTGGGCAGTTGGTTGGAGAACCACGATCAGGACCGCAGTGAGCTGCCGCAGGCGAAGTTCGATATCACGATGCTGGATAACGACCTAGCCGACGTGGATATCACCCTGGAGTTCATCGAGCCGCAATACCTGGCCGAAGACCCCGCCGGCGAGATCGAGGCGTTCGGCAAGACCTGGGCGTTTGTGCCGTTTGACCTGTGGGTGGCCGAGCGCGGCGAGGTTTCCAGCCATGGCCGGCCGTAGCACCGTCGAGCTCGACGCACGCGGTTACCTGGGTGTGCGCGAGCAACTGGCCTTGCTCAGCCTGCCGCCGCAGCTGCGCCGGCGTCTGCTGAACAACGTCACCAAGCGCGTACGGACGATGAACCGCAAGCGTGTGCGTGATCAGCAGAACCTGGACGGCTCGCCCTTTGAGGCTCGCAAGGGCTCCAGCAAGGGCAAAAAGAAGATGGAAGCCGGCTTGGCCAAGCTGATGGTGGTCACTCGCGTCAGCGCCGACGAAGCCGAGCTGGGCTGGCGTAACGCGCTGACCCGCTGGGTCGCCGCGCAGCAACACAACGGCGTGAGCGAGCGCCGCACGGCCGCGCAGATGCGCCGCTGGAACAGGACGCCCCCGGGTTTGGCGGCCACCGAGAAACAGGCCAAGCGCTTGCGCCGGTTGGGCTTTCGGGTGCGCCAGGCGGGCAAAAAGACCCTGACCCGGCCGTCAGTGGCGTGGATTCAGGAGCACGTGAACTACGCCAAAGCGGGGCTGCTGATCCGCATTTTGAACGACGAACGAACCGAATCAACGGGCGCGCAGAGCTGGGAAATCACTTTGCCAAAGCGCCAGATCATCGGCGTCAGCACCGACCGGGATACCAGCGAGCTGGTTAACCAGGTGCTGCAACAAATCCTTAATTCACCCCGCTAAGAGGCACTGCATGGCACTCGGTCAAGTCACCGTGAACAATCTCAATCTGGGCCAGGGTGCCGTCACTGAGATTGAACGCTATTTCCTTTTCATCGGTCCCGCCGAAAAGAACGTCGGCAAGCTGATCCCCCTGAACACCGACAGCGACCTGGACGATGCCCTGGGCATCAAACCCAACGACCTGAAAACCCAAATCAAGGCCGCATACCTCAACGGTGGCCAGCGCTGGGCGTGCATGGCCGCACCGATCGGCTCCGAAGGCAACTGGTCCGAGGCGCTGGAAAAAGCCCAACAACAGGGCGTATCCGTGGAAGCCGTCGTGGTGACCAAACCGGCGACCACACCGGGTGAGCTCTCGGCCTTGCATGACGCGGCCATGGCGCTGAACAACACCTACGGCCGCCGTGTGTTTGTGATGGCCTCGGTTGCCGGCATCACACCGGAACAAACCTGGGCGGAATACCTGGCTGAACAGAACAAGCTGGTGGCCGGTCTCGCTGCACCCCGTGTACTGGTCGTGCCGCAGCTGCACGGCAATGACCTGGGCGTTTTGGCCGGCCGACTGGCCAACGCCGCCGTGAGCATCGCCGACAGTCCGATGCGCGTGGCCACCGGTGCCGTGCTGGGCCTTGGTCCGATTCCGATCGACAAGGACAAGGTGCCGCTTCCGTCCTCGATCCGCGCCGAGCTGGACAAGGCCCGTTTCTCGGTCTCGCAGACCTATCCCGATTACCAGGGCGTGTACTGGGCCGACGGCAACATGTTGGACACCCCCGGCAGTGACTTTCAGGTGATCGAGTACCTGCGCATTACCGACAAGGCCGCGCGCCAGATCCGACCGTTGCTGATCCGCCGCGTCGCCGATCGTCGCTTGAACAACACCCCCAACAGCATGGCGGTCAACACCAACCAACTGATGGCACCGCTGCGTCGAATGGCCAAGTCCTCGACCTTCAACGGCGAGGTGTTCCCCGGCGACATCGAGCCGCCGAAAGACGGTGACCTGGTGCTGGTCTGGCACAGCAAAACCGTGATCCAGGCCTTTATCAAGCTGACCCCACTCAACTGCCCGAAAGACCTGACGGCGAACATCGCCCTGGATCTTTCCAACGACAAACCGGAGTAACCCCTATGTCACGTATTGGCGGCAAGAACTTCGACGTGACCCTGGGTGACCTGGCGGTTCACGTTGAAAACTGCACGTTGGACATCACCGACAACTCGGCGGTGGCGCACACCCGGGGCGTGCCGGACGGCTTCGTCGAAGGCGATGTAGCAGCGGCCGGGGAAATGGAGCTGGACACCGGAAACTTTAACTTGCTGATCGCGGCTGCACGTTCGGCGGGCAGCTTCCGCGCCTTGGAACCGTTCGACGTCGTGTTCTTCGCCAAGGCCGGCGAGGAAGAACTGCGCGTCGAGGCCTTCGGCTGCAAGGTGAAAATTTCCAGCCTGCTGGGCATCGATCCAAAGGGCGGCGAGAAGTCCAAACACAAGGTGCCGTTCGACGTCACCAGTCCGGACTTTATCCGCATCAACGGTGTGCCGTACCTGGATGCCAAAGAGACCGAGGGGCTGCGCTGATGGGGGATTGGTTCGAACAGGCCTCGAAGCTGGAGCTGCTGGAGCGTGAACACGCGATCAAGGCTCAGCGTGCGCGGCCGCGCCCCTCGGGGCCGAGCCGCATCCACTGCCTGGACTGCGAAAAACCAATCCCGGAACAGCGCCGCGCCCTGGGTGGGATTCTCCGCTGCACACCCTGTGAATCACTTTCAGAGCAAGGAAAACGCCGATGAGCCTCATCACCTGGCCGCACTTCGCAGCGGCTGAGTTGCGCTGCAAGTGCGGCAAGTGCAACAGCAGCGGCGCCGAAATGGCCCCGGCATTCATGGCTGAGCTGGTAACCCTGCGTCAGCAGTTCGGGCGGCCTATGGCGCTCAGCAGCGCCTACCGTTGCCCCAAGCACCCGGTGGAAGTGAACAAGCCCGCGCCCGGCGAACACTGCACCGGCCTGGCCGTTGATGTGCGCTGCCGTGGTGAGGACGCCGTACAAATTCTGCGTCTGGCCATGAACCTGAAGTTCACCCGGTTCGGGATCAGCCAGCGCGGCAATGCCCGTTTTATTCACCTGGGCATGGCGCCCGCCGGCGGCCGCTTACCCAGCCCTGCAATCTGGAGCTACTGAATGTCCCGACTGTTGATTGTTGCCCTATTCACCGTCGTCGCCCTGGTCGGCTGTGCCTTCAGCGATACCCATGCGGTGGTTGCGCGCAGCGCGTCCACGTTGGTGGCGATGTACTGCAAGGCGCCGGAGCCGGGTCGCGTGCTGCTGCGAGCACAGATCGCCAGCGACACCGCACCGAACAAGATCCGCGTGGAGTGCGCCGCCGATGCCTTTTGAAAGTGACCTGGAGTTGCGTCACCGCCCAGGCCATCGGCGTTGGGAATTGGTTCGCCAGCTGCAATTTCGCCACTACGCCCCAACGCCTGCGCAGCCCGCCGGGTATCAACCCCGCGCTTCACAGCTGATTGTTGTGCCGATCGGTTACCTGTCGGACCTGGCTAGCGTGCCGCGCCTGGCGCGCTGGCTGATTGATCGGGAAGAGCCGGAAGCCCGACGCCCCTCGGTGATTCATGACTTCATTTACACCCACCTGACCCACCGGTTCACCAAGGTCGAGGCTGACCGGATCTTCTACGACGCACTACGCGAGGAAGGCATGAATACCGCCCTGGCCTGGCTGATGTGGAAGGCCGTGCGCCTCGGCGGACGCGGCACCTGGAGCACATGACATGGAGTTAAACCCGCTGACCGTCAGCATCTTGCTGGTGCTGACGGAACTGGCCCTGACCGGCGTGGTGGGCTTCCAGGTGTACCTGTTCAAGCAGATCAGCGCCGCCCGCCGCGAACACCTGGAGTTGCGCCTGTACCTGGCACAGAACTACGTCCGAAACGACCAGTTCGACAAGGTGATTACCCGGTTGGAAGACCGCCTGGAAAACCACCTAGACACCTACTTTAAAAACCTCAACAAGAGAGCAGTCCCATGACCGATGTACGCGATATCACCCTGGCAATTGGCGAACAAGATTTCACTTTCACCCTGACCCCGGTGGACGTGACCAAGTACTTCAACGCCCTGACCCAAAACAACAAGGTAGCCCCGGGCAACAACCTGTTGGTGACCACCGTCAAGCAGGACGAGCGCGCCACGCTGAAGCCGTTGCTGGTCAACCCGGTACGAGTGATGCAGCTCACCGGCCTGTTGCTTGAGCAGTATTCGCCAGAAATTGAGGCGGTCGTAAAAAAGCCCTTGGACACGCTGAGCGCCTGACCGAAAGCAGCCTGGGCCAGCTCGTGGTCCTGACTCAACGCTGGCTTCCTGACGCCGAGCCCACGCCCGAAACAATGGGCACGGCCAAGTGGCTGGAGGACGAACACTGGAGACGCATGGAGATTGCCGTAGCAAACGGCATCGCCTTTGCTCTGAACGGGTAATTACATGGCAGACCGTAGCGCCAGCCTGGCCTTTATCTTGAGCCTGACCGACAAGGTCACCGCGCCCCTGGGCAAGGTGAAAATGGGATTTTCCGACCTTGCCGAGCAGAGTGAAAAGCACATCAAGACGATGGGCTTTGGCCTGGGCGGGCTGACGGCAGC
Organism: Pseudomonas sp. NPDC087697; assembly: GCF_044743155.1. NCBI lineage: Bacteria > Pseudomonadati > Pseudomonadota > Gammaproteobacteria > Pseudomonadales > Pseudomonadaceae > Pseudomonas > Pseudomonas sp. NPDC087697. The sequence continues at coordinate 57,311 of NZ_JBIUVW010000031.1, forward strand.
CGTGGTCGGCATTCAGCAATCCATGGCGCCGGCGCTGGAGGTCAATCGCGCCCTGGGCGACGTCCGATCGTTGGGCGTGGCCGAGGACGCGCTGAGCTCACTCAACCGCAAGGCCCTGGAGTTTTCCGTCGCCTACGGCGAGAACGCCCGGGACTTTGTCGCCTCGGCGTACAGCATCGAGGGCGCCATTAAGGGCCTGACCGGTAACCAGCTGGCCACCTTTACCAACACCAGCAACCTGTTGGCCAAGGCCACCAAGGCCGACGCCAACACCATGGGTAGCTACGTCGGCACCATGTACAACCTGTTCAAAGGTCAGGCCGACGCCATGGGTAAGGGCGAGTGGGTCGAGCGCCTGGGCGGCCAGACCGCCCTGGCGGTGCAGCTGTTTCGCACCAGCGGCGAACAGATCGGCGAGGCGTTCAAAGCCGCCGGCGGACTGGCCAGCACGGCCGGCGTCAGTCTGGCCGAACAAATGGCCGTGCTCGGTACGCTGGGCGGCACCATGGACGGTGGCGAGGCTGGCGGGCTGTACAAATCGTTTTTCGAGAACGTCAGCGGTGCTTCGGAAAAACTCGGCATGTCCTTTATCGATCAGCAGGGCAAATTGCTGCCGATGATGGACATCCTGGACAAGCTCAAAGGCAAGTTCGGAGATCTGTCGATCGAGGCCAACGGCAAGAAGTTGCGGGATGCCTTTGGCGGCGAAGCGGCGCGGCTGATCAGCTCGCTGATGGCCGATACCGACCGCCTGAAAAACGGCATGGATCAGTTGGGCAACGTCCGAGGCCTGGAGAATGCCGAGCAGATGGCCCAGGCCATGGTCGACCCGTGGCAGCAATGGGCCTCCCTGGTCGAAGGCATGCGCGTGGTGTTTGGCCAGGTGCTGATTCCGGTCCTGGCGCCGTTCATGCAAAAGATGGTGGATATCGGGAAAACCCTGATGCGCTGGAGTCAGCTGTTTCCGAACATCACCAGGGTGATTGGCCTCTCCACGCTGACCATTCTCGGGATCATCGCCAGCATGTCGTTGCTGACCCTGGTGGTGGGCATTTCCAAGATGACCTGGCTGGGCCTGGTGACGGTCTGGAAGATCCTCAACATGACCGGCCTGCGCAGTGTGGCGATGTTCATCTATCACACGGTAATGGTCGTTGCGTTCGTCGCTGGGCTGGTCCTGATGTACACCTGGATGGGCCTGGTCAAAACCGCAATGCTGCTGTGGCAAGGGGCGATTTGGCTGGTCAACGCCGCACTGTTGGCCAACCCGGTGGTGTTGATCATCGTCGCGGTGGTTGCCCTGGTCGCGGTGGTCGCCGCCGCCATCTACTACTGGGACGAGTGGACCAGCGCACTGCTTAACAGCGAGGCCTTCCAGTGGGTCAGCGACCAGTTCCAGGCCATGTCCGACTGGTTCAACTCCATGGGTGGTTGGTCAGGCATGGCCAGTGCCGCGTGGGACAGCATCGTCGGCGTCTTTCAGAAGGCCATTAACGGCCTGATCGAAATGATCAACACCATCCCCGGCGTGAACATCGAAGCGCGTCTGGGCGCCATGCCGGAAATACCGGGTGCGCAGTCGGCAATGACCGCCGCTGAAACCGCCAACGCCGCGCAGAAAGCCCAACAGACCATCAACTCAGCCATGCCCAGCCTTTCGCCAACACGCCCGACAGCGGTGCCGCCTGGTGGCTTGCTGACCAGCATTCAGAACACCAGCAACAGCCAGAACAAGGGTAACCATGTGGAGAACGTGAACATTCACACCAGCAAGGCCATGAGCCCGCTGGAGATGGAAAACATGGTCGCCATGGCGGTGGGCGGATGAGCGAGTACATCGATCTGTTGATCATCGACAACGACCTGGCGCTGGACCCTTCGCACCAGCCGCGGCTGATCGATGACCGCGCCTGCATCGCCCAGGACATCGCGCACATGATTCGCGACAGCGGTCTGTTGGTCACCCTGGTGGCCGAGCGCGATCGGCTGCGTCAGCGCGACTGCATCCAGCAGTTGGAACTGTTGGTGGAGGCCGACGAGCGCCTGGTGCCGGGTACGGCACACATCAAACAGCTGGAGCCTGGCCAGTACCTGGTCACCGCCAAAACCCTGAAATTCGGTTCGATTGAGGTAAGTCTGTGAGCGAGGTCGATTTTAAAAAGGTGATCGCTGACGCCGGCATTCCGAACACCGAGGCTGGGTTGAAGGCGGCTTGGGAAAAAGAGGTCGAAGCCCAGGGCGCGAAGGTGGCCAACACCAGCAGCTATTCGCCGTTCTGGCGCGTCATGACCGCGCTGGTCACCAAGCCGGTGTTGTGGCTGCTGGATTTCATGTGCATGACCGTGCTGCCGAACTTCTTTGTGAAAACGGCAGTAGACGCTTGGCTCGACATGCACGCGTGGGCGGTCAATGTCGAGCGCAAGGGCGCCACGAAAGCCCAAGGCACGTTGCTGTTTACCCGGGCCACGCCGGACGGCGTCATGGAGCTGGAAAAGGGCATTGCGGTGCAGTCGGCCGCAATCAATGGCCATATCTATCAGCTGGTGACGACGGCGATCGGCACCTTCACCGATGGCACCATGCAGTTGCAGATTCCGGTCGAAGCGGTCGACGTGGGCAGTGGCTTCAACCTGGCGCCGGGGTACTACGCCGTTTTGCCGGTGCCGATCCCAGGCATTGCCCAGGTGACCAACGCCGACGGCTGGTTGACCACGCCCGGGGCGGACAAGGAACCCAACGACGAGCTGCGTCTGCGCGTGCGTAACCAGTTCTCGGCGGTCAACCAATGGCACACCGACGCCGTTTACCGGGCGATGATTTCCGCCTTCCCGGGCGTGCGGCCCGATGGTGTGTATTTCGAGCACGGGGCCCCGCGTGGTCCGGGCAGTGCCAATGCCTATGTGCTGTTTGACGCGGACGTGCCGGCGGCGACTTACCTGGAGCAAATCAACGCGCACATTCGCGACCTGGGCAACCATGGCCATGGCGACGACCTGCTGGTGCTGGTCATGCCCGAAACCTTGCACGCGCTGAGCGTGACGCTCTGGCCGCGTTCAACGTTGACCGCTGCCCAGCGCCAAACCCTGGTGGACGAAACCGCGTTATTCATCCGTGCCGCCTTTCGCGAGAGCACGACCAGCGACTACCGGCCGACGCTGACATTTCCGCAATCGCGCTTTTCATTCAGCCGCCTGGGCGAAGAGCTGCACCAGCAGTTCCCGGGCATCGAGTCGCTCCACTTTGACAACGACGACATCCTCTCGGAACTGAACATCCCCAGGATTCAAAGTCTGGAGGTTCTACCCAATGATTAAGCTCAGCCTGCGTTTCTGGCTGGGCGGTACCGAGCTGGAAAAACTCACCGCCGCCGCCCAATCCTGGTGGGAGAAAGTCGAGGACTGGCTGCGCTGGCCTCTGTTGCAACTCGACGCGGACACCTGCCACCTGGTGGTGCTCGATCTGCTGGCCTGGCAGCGCGACATATCCCGTTTCAAGGACGAACCCGAGGCTCTTTACCGCCTGCGCGTGAAATACGCCTTTATCAATGCGGTGGACGCCGGTAGCACCGCCGGCATGAAACGCATCTTGCAGCGGCTCGGCGTCGGCTACGTCGAGATTGAGGAGCGCATGCCCGATCGGGATTGGGACGTGGTGCTGCTGCGTTTCTCCGATACCCAACTGTCGCAAAACCCCGAATTGCTGCGCGTGCTGATTCAGCAGTACGGCCGTACCTGCCGCCGCTATGACTTCGTGACCATTACACCGGTGCCGTTGCGCATCACCGTGGTCGACTTCAACGACGACCAGCAAACGCTGGTTGCCAGCCTTTAGGAGCCCCCATGGGAGCCAGTATTACCCTAGCGGGTGAAACCCTTATCGCGCAAAAGCACGCAGCCCAGCAGGGGCTTGATGTGGTGCGCTTCATTTTTGCCAACGTCCCCGGCCTTGATCCCAGCGGCCCGGTCGATCGCGCTGCGCCGAAACCTGCTGATGGGCAGATTGTTCACGTCTATGACATCCCCGACGGCAACGCCGGTTACGTGAACCCCAACCAGGTGGTGTACAGCTCGCAGATCGGCTCCGACGTCGGCGACTGGGATTTCAACTGGATCGGCCTGGAAACGGCCGAAGGCGTGCTGTTTGCCGTGGCCTACGTGCCGCTGCAGATCAAACGCCGCAACATCCCGCCGCTGCAGATCGGCAACAACCTGACGCGCAACTTCCTGGTGGCCTTCGACGGCGCCCAGGCGCTGACCGGCATCACCATTGACGCCAGCACCTGGCAGCATGACTTCACCGTGCGCCTGGCCGGCATCGATGAGCGCGAGCGCCAGAGCAACCGCGATATCTACGGGCGGGCGTGTTTCTTCGGCAGTTCGCTGCAGCTGGAGAAAGTCGGCAGCGCATATCAGCTTAAGCCCGGTACTGCGTACATCGAAGGTGTACGCCTGATGCGAACGGCGGTGCTGCCGGTGGTGCCGCCGGCACTGCCAACGACCGCCTGGCTGGATGTCGTGCTGCAGCGCGAACTGAGCGACGTGGTCGCCAGCTGGACGGTGGTTTTCGGCGCCGACAAGGCCGATTACACCGACAGCGCTGGGGCAAAGCACTACTGCGTGGCTATCGCGGATCTGGCCGCCGCTGGCGTGACCGATCGCCGGCCAGTGGAAGCAATCAACGGCCCCCTCGTTCAGCAGTTCGCCCTGCGTATTGGCGATTATCCCGAGTTGCGCGCCAGGGCGACGACTAAGGACGACGTGGACCTGGGCAACCTACCAAACGCCAAAAGCGACAGTCTGGAAGAAGACAACAGCGAATCGCTGGCCACGTCAAAGGCCGTGGCGACCCTGTGGAAATCGATCTGCGTCAACGTCTCCAACTACTCGGCTGACAAGACGCTGACCGCCGCCCAGCGCGGTCTGGTCGTGGTCGACGCCTCTGCAGGCAACAGAACCATAAAGCTACCGCCAGCGACTGCCGCGTTGGGCGTTATCGATTTCATCATTCGCCGCGTAGACAACACCGGCAACCGTCTGGTCGTTCAGGCAAGCGGCGCCGAAAAGATCAAGTTCCACACCCATCTGAACGCTGCCGGTTATTCGTTCCTGGTGCTGATGGGAGCTGGTGACTTCTGGCACTTGCGCAGTGACGGTGCCGGCAACTGGTGGCCGATCGGGCGCCTGGACACGACGCCCCTCGGCCGGCCTGTGTTCGAAACCACCAGCGTATTCCAGCCGGGTGGCAATGGCGCACTGGCCGGGTCAATCCTGATCCGCGCCGAATGGCCGTGGATGTGGGACCACGCCCAGCAGTCCGGCATGTTGACGACTGAAGCGGCGCGTACAGGCAAAGAAGGGCAATGGACCAGCGGTGACGGGGTGGCGACGTTCCGTGGGCCAGATGGTCGAGCCGAGTTCTTGCGAGTACTGGACGAAGGCCGGGGTGTTGATTCACTCCGTGTGGCCGGTACTTCACAGCACGGCAGTTTGATGATGTACGACCAAAGCGCGGCCATCGGCATCCAGGGTGCCCGGGCAATGACCACGGCAGAAGATGCTGCCTCGGCGTTTGGTGCTGACACCGTCACGATCAGTCATTACCCCAACATCAATGAGGCCGGTGTGGTAGCGGAGGCTTCACCCTTGAGCACCAACTCAGTCGTGGGTGTCGCACGGCCGCGCAACATCGCCTATCCCGGCCGCATGAAGTTTATTTGAGGTGCCCATGACAACCATTTACCTGATCGATCCCGTTGGCCTGGTTAGCGGCCCAGTCAAACTACCTGTTGTCCCTGGTCTGGGGCTCCAGTTACCGAGCAATGCCATTCAATTGACCGAGGCTCTGAAGCCACCGGCCGATGGGCACGCCTGGTGCCTGCGTGGGGAGAAACTGGCTCAGCTTCCCGATCACCGGGGAACTGTCTATCGCACGACTGACGGAACCCCCTTTAAACATGATCAATTGGGCGAGCTGCCTGCAGGGCTGACCTCGCAGCCACGCCCATCGGAGGACGATTTCTGGACGGGTGCGGGCTGGGCCTTTGACCCCGCAGCGCAACAGCTACGGATCACCGCATTGGCGGAAAAGCTCCATGCATCGAAGACTCAGCTCATCAACACGGCCTGTGAAGGGGCGATCACCAGTAACTTCTGGTCTGCTGCGCTGGGCGATCGTCACCAGTACAGCAGTCAACTGGGTGATCAATTGAACCTGACCGGCGCGGTGGCCCTGGCAGTTGACATGCCCTACGCATGCCGTGATGAGCAGGGGTTGAAAGCGTTCAGGCTACACACGGCGCAGCAGCTGCGTCAGGTGACTGACGATTTAACCCTGTTCAAGTTGCAGCTGCTGCAAAAAGCCAACGAGCTCAAACAACAGTTAGACCAAGCCCTGGCTGCCAATGATCTTGCAGCGCTTGAGGCCGTGACCTGGGAGAGTGTGCAGTGATGAACTGGGCACCGGTGACGATGCGCTGGCCGGAACAGGCTACGCAATGGATGGGCGAACTGTCAGCCGCCAAGGATCTGGCCAGCGGCGAGCTGGCCAGCACCGCGTTGCGCCTGACCGGCCTCGACGGCTTGGCCAGCACCAGCCCGGGGCCGGTCGGGGATGCCGCGAAAGGTCCGATCGCCGCCGGCCGTGCCGCGCTGGCTGGCCAGATGGGCGAGGCGCCGGCGTGCCTGGTGGTGACTCCGTTTCAAAGCGGGATCGGCCAGGGCAGTGGCTATCAGCGTTTCCTGTCGGCACCGAACCTGCTGGAACACCTGGCGAAAAAGTTGGACGACGTGAGCGACAGCGGACGCCCAGCTGGCCCGCAATACGCGCTGTCGATTCTGTTCCTGGGCACGCGCCTCGATCAGTTGGCCAGCACCTTGTCGCGCTTCAATGCGCTGTTGCCGATCCCGGATCTGGTGCGCACCGAACGACGCGCCCGTCACTTGACCACCCTGGAGTCCGAAAAGTGGGAAATCCCCAACGCCGGCCCGTTGCCGCGTTGGCAATCGCTGCCCCTGGAGCGCTGCACAGTGGTCAAGGCCGCCAAGCAGTCCATGGCCGGTCAACTGGCGGTGCTGGAGAGCTACGCGGCCGACAGCTCGCCACTGGGCGACCTGGCCGCGCTGGCCACCCGCAAAGCGGCCCAGCAGCAAGGCCGTGACCAGCAGCTCGACGACCTGAAAGCCTTGCTCGCCGGCGGCGCTGAAGACACCAGCATGCGCGCGCGCCTGATTGGCCCGGGCAACACCAGCGAACTGCGCCGCGAGCTGCTGGCTGGTGATGCCCCGGGGCACGAATGGGTGCTGTGTGCCGGCGTGCTGCTGGTCGGCTCCGAGGATGGCTTGAGCTTTGTGCGGGAGCTGGTCGGCCTATGACACTGTTACTCGACGGGCATCAGGTGCAAGGGAAGAACCTCAAGGTCACGGCCAACCTGCGGATTGAAAGCGGCGACATGTCCGGCCAGACCAGCAACACCGAAAAGGCCCACAAGGGCTTCAAGCCCAAGACCCTGACCGTCTCGCTGATGATCCCCTTCGTGGATAAGTCCCATCTGACCGATCTGATGCGTTTGGCCGAGGGCACCGCCGGCGGTGGCCAGTTGCACCTGTATCGGGTGGTCAACGACACGGCCGAGGCCTTCGGTATTCGCCAGGTCGAATTTTCCGATGGCCTCAGCGCCCGGGAAGACGATTCGCTTCGACAGTGGCTGGTCCAGTTCACCTTGAGTGAACGCAAATCGAATCCGGAGAAAGTGGAAGACCGCCGCGCCGGGAACAAGGTCAACGCCCAGGGCGGCCCCGGCAGCGAGGTGGGCGGCAAAGACTCAACCAACGACAACCCCGAGCTGAGCGGCTTCGAAAAGGTGCTGAGCAAGGTGGATAAATGGCTGGCACCCGGTGAACAGACATGAAGCTGCACAAGGTGTTGAGCATCAACGGCAGTCGCGTACCCCTGGTGAAAGAGGATGTACGCCTGGATGCCACCAGCCCAGGCCGTGCGACGTTCACCATTCAGTCACCGGTGCCGGTCAAAGGCCTGGTGACGCTGGATATCGGCTACAACGAAGGCACGCTGCAACGGCACTTCATTGGCTACGTCGAGCGCTGCACGCCGGCGAATGCGGTGGAACAGGTGCTGTTCTGCCGCGAGCTGGCTGCGATCCTGGCCAAGCCGCTGCCGTTGAACCTACGTCATGTGGATCTGCGCGCCGTGCTGGGCCAGATCAGCGACCTGACCGGCTTGCGCTTTCGTGTTCCGGACCAGCCTTACGCCAGTGTCAAAGCGCCGTTTTTCTACAGCCTGGCCGCCGGCTACCAAGCCATGGACAGCCTGGCGCGGGTGTTCAGCATCCCCGACTTTATCTGGCAGCAGCAGGGTGACGGCGAAGTGTTTGTGGGCCGTTGGGCTGACAGCTTCTTCGGCGCCCGGGCGCCGCTGCAAATCCCCACGGAGCTGTTCGACGGCTACCAGGGCAACCAAAGCGCGATGGTCGCGGCCCTTCCCGGGTTACGACCAGGTGCAACGATCAACCACGGCGAGCGGATCACCAGTGTGACCCTGGCCAACGACCAGATGGCCATCCGATGGAAGACGCAATCCGCCGCGCTGTAGAGCGACAATTCCCCGAACTGACCGGCGGCTACCACCTGCCACGCTTTGCCCGGGTTATCGCCGTGGCTGATGCGCCGGCCGGCGCCGGGATCTGCGACGACTTCCGGCCGCGCTATGCGGTCGACATCGAAGTCTTGGGACCAGACGGCGAGCCCGATCCGCAGCTTCCCCAGCTCGCGGGCGTGCCGTTGCCACTGCCCACCGGTGGCGAGGAAATGGGCATTTATGCCTTTCCCGAGGAAGGCACTCAGGTGGTGGTGTGCTTTGCCTACGGCCTGCCGAACAAGCCCTACATCCAGACGATCCTGCCGCACGGGCTGAGCATGCCCATGGTGCCAAAGGGCGATCAGGTCTGGCAGCACAGCGAGGCCGCCCAGCAGCGCGTCGACGCCGACGGCAACTGGTTACGCCAGACCGATGGCAAGATCACCGACAAGGCGATCGAGCGCGACGTGGAAGCCCTGGACAACCGCGAGCAGTTCCAAAGCCACACCCGGACGGTGGACGACCATTCGACCGAGTCGGTGGGTGGGGTTAAAAAGATTGAAGCCCTGGGCGCGCTCAAGCTGCTGTCGGGCGGATCCGCAAGCCTGGCGGCTGTGGACGATCTGCACCAGGCGACCGGCCGGGATCTGAACCTGGTGGTCGGGCAGACGCACAATGCCACGGTGGGTGGCGACATGCAGGAGAAGATTCAAGGACTGCGCAAGAGCGTGGCCGGGATCAGCCAACGTCTGGTCGCGCCGAAAAACCACGTCGGGTCGGAGTCGGTGAACATCTTTAAGGTGTTGTGCGACACCCTGGACCTGATCGAGCAGATGGCCACGCAGATCGCCGGCCACGTCCACGGCTCCAGCCCCGTTCCTGCTACTGCGACCGCCTTCATCACTGACGCATCAAAGGCTGGGACACTTTCAGCCACCCTCAAAGCAGTGACATTGTAACTATTACAGATGCAAGGCTGTGTTTGGCGTAGGTGTAACGTGGCGAGCTCTTAAGGCTTCTATGCTTCCTCAGCAAGTATCGTAGAGAATCTATCTATCTCGGGTACTTCCCTTCATTAAGCAAGAAAACCGCTGCCAGTTTTTTATCCCATTCACTACCAAAGCATTCCCATATAAAGCTCGTGATATGACCTACAGCGCTAAGGTAGTCCTCTAACTTGTAAACGGACAAGCATTCGCCCGCAAAGTTAATTATGCCATCAGCAACGCCAACTTGGTGGGATGCCAAGTATACGTCTTTATTTTCTAGTAGGTTCGCACTCCTGATTTTTGTATTTGTGAAGGTTATTGATCCGCCGTCCTGAACTCGGAAATCATTTGGGAGCGGATTGTTGTCTTCAGTGAATGTGCCACTCAGATATCCCTGTATATCTGGGTAGAACGAAGCGCAGGCAATCGATACATTATCCGAGATAACCTGGCTCAAATACCTTTGAATAATCATGAGCTGGTGATGAGCTTCATTGGTCATAGCCAAATCAACAGGGAGTGTAAGCGGCTCACTCCAATCCCGAGTGGTGCGTACTTGAGGTGCGCCTCTGTGGGTTACCCAATGGCGGTATTTATGTAACAGGTGCAGCCCGATGGATTCCCATACACTCGATATAGAGCTGGTTAGTTCATCAATTTCCTTCGTCTTCAGCTGCTCAAGCTGGGTCTGTAAAGATATTTTTTTGTTGGTGCTACTCCATACAAGTTTATCTTGAAGGACGGGGCTGCCAATTATGAAGTTTGTTAAAAGTAATGCTGTATCCAAGGCTGTTGCGGCCTCGCGTATAGCCATATCTCCATAACGTGAAATCTCAATAAATGAAGCTGGGTCGACCGCGAGTTTATTGTCTGGAGTGGATCTTACTCTTAAGCCAGGCATTCCAGGCTGAGCAATTGAATGGGCGGTCAGCTCAGCGCTAGTCCTCGACTCAAACATGAAGTCAAAGTGATATTTAATGACTTCCAGATACTCGTTCACGCGGTTGGTGAATCCGCTTCCTTGTCGCTCCTTGAGCGCTTCTGAAAGTGACGGAAAAACCGGCAATATTTTGCTGTTCATATAATCGTCCATTATCCGTCAGTGAATGCCCCGAACATTGCCACAGATTTGCCAGATATGCATGTTCAGCCCAGCAATTGGGGATCCAGGTATGCCAACAGAGCGCACTCACAGTTTGCTCCATAGCCATTGGATGAACGCTAAGCCAGGCAGGGCAACGAAAGCACCTAATAGAAGTACCTCCCAAGGGGTCAGAAGGTGTTGAAAAGTATCGAGGTACCCACGCCGATTTCTAACATCGGTGAAACGCCACCATCGCATGCGCCAAGTGTCGAGATAGCTTGGATGCTCCAAGCGACTTTCGACTCTATTGAAAGCAAGAAACCGCGGAAGTAGGGAGGTTAACCAGTCGTATGTCAGGAGGTCCGTGTTGTAGGTGAAGGTATATAGGAGGGGTTCCTTCCTCTTTTCCTCCTCCAGATTAGAAACAGGATATTCAAAGAACACCTGTATCGAACCGTCCGCCGGTGAGTGGTGAATGATGAGTTCTGCCCCCCGTTCACGGTCTAGCCGGGTGGTCTCGCCATCTGTCGTTCGAGTCAACAAACCCTCGCCCGTGAGTTCCGATGCAAAACGAATGTGCACCGAGGTTGCTCCAATGATGAACTCACCCAATGAATCTGGGTGTGGGGACCATTCAGGCTCTCTGACAATTAAGTGGACACCATCTTTTTCAGCCTCAAGCGCGAACGCTCGAAACACCTCTACCGCCCGTTGCGCATGAATAGGCCAGTTTCTGATCATTCGATCTTTTCTGAAATCGTTAGCTCTCCTCTTGCGTGCCTCTTTTCGCCATATCCGCTTTACGTTCATGTTTCCGCTCGCTCCTTCCGTGTTCGGTCCGATCCTATCTCATTGGCCACCGGTGAGGAATGAATCAGCAGAGCTCCTACTTACGCTGCAATGAGATCTGTTGTCAGCGGTGCGAAGAAGCTCTTTCGAAGAAAAAAACGTCTGAAAAAGCACTTATCCCCCTCCCGCCGACGAGCCTTGCGTAAGTTTTTTGTGCAAATCCAGAAGTAGTGCAAACGAACCTGTAGCCCAGGCGAGCCGTAGAGCTCTGCAGGGGCTCGGTCATTTCATTTTGTGCAAGGTTTTGCAAAGAGATGCAGCTCGACTGCACCGCGGCGCTACAGGCTGTCACGGAGAGGACCACGCTGGGGCCCCCAGTTTCACTGGGCAAAAAACTGGAAACCGTTGGTTTTGGCGTGTTTTCAAAAACGCGACGGATCAATTTCGAGCGAGAAATATCCGCATGCGGCGATCGGCAAATGCCCTCGCAGACCAGGCATGACGTGGCTTGCAGGCTGATAACGTCATTTCACAGTTTGACGTTGAGAAAGTGAGTCAATCGGTCCTTTTAGGAGGGCATGGCAAAACCATGGGAAACGACGTATTGGGAGTGGGCCGGGGTGTTTTTCGCACGCAGGCAACGTGACGTTTCAGGTCGGTCGCAGGGAAAGGGTAATTTGGTGGTGACGAGATCTTTATTGATCCGTAACCAGCTCCTGCTGAGCAAATGACATCACGATCGATTTGGTAGCCGGGCTAGTTTTCAGGTCGCTGAGGTATTTAAAGGCCAGCCACTTACAGGCGGCGATCTCATTCCTCGGGGATGGCTTATCCGTTACCAATATTGCTGCCATGAATACATGATGCAAGACGTTGTCTTTTTCAATTTCGGCTACGAAAACCAAGTCTTGGGCTACAAGCCCAGTCTCCTCGCATAGCTCTCGGACAGCCGCTTGCGCGGGCGTTTCACCAGATTCAACCCTCCCACCTGGCAGAGCCCATTTGGATTTTTGCTTGCGCACGTAGAGGATTTGATCGTCTCGTTTGCAAATCACTGTCGCTCTTTCTTTCATCCATTTGCCCCATGATCGTGCTTGGTCGCGATCCTGATTCGCAACTCGAATGAATGTAACTGAGACAACGTCGATCTGAGCGTCGTCACTAATTCTTCAAATATCTGTAATAAGCAGTAATGGTGCCAATGAGTCATGGTCGATCAGCTGATTTATGAAGCGGTTCCTTGACTGCATCATAGAGGCTGCTGCGAAAACGACAGAATAAAAAACCCGAGCGTGGGGGTGAGATGAGGGGACTCCTGAGCGGGAGATAACAAAGGAGCGAAGGTAATAGACGTGTTTGGTACATAAAGTGGTACGCGGAAAATTTGTAAGTGCTGGATGCCCTGAAAATGGTGCTCTACAGATTCAGTAGGTCCGGTCCATCATGGTGGCGCGGAGGTCGTGCTACTGAGCTGCCGTAGCAGCTGTGAAGTGGGGAAGTGGGGAAGTGGGGAAGTGGGGAAGTGGGGATAGCATTTAACCGGCCGCAATTAAGTGCGGCCAGTTGGAGTGCGGTACCAATCAGATGAACGGAAGCATCATCGTGATTGAGGACAGTTGAGGGCTGCGAAGGAATCCAGCTTTCTCGTAAAGCCCCACCAGCCGATCATTCAGTGGGTGGACTACGAGAGCGGTCGATGCAACGTCCTCTGAGGCGGTAAGAGCACGGAGAACCGCATCTTGGATCAGGTCGAGCGACAGGCCAGTGCCTTGGAGCGTCTTACACACTCCCATACGCCCCAGGATTGTGATCGGGTGCTGGTCGGGTGAGTTGCGCTGCGCTTTCTTGGGTACGACGTTTGCCCGCATGATCATACCGTTCGACAGTGTGTAATAGCCGACGACGGTACCGGTGTCTTTGATGCACACGACAAATACAGTGGCTGTTTTCGCGATCTGGGCCTTGATTGCCTTTTTCTTCAGGTACTCGTTGATCGAGTCCTCACCACAATCGAAGGCATCCAGATCGTGGGTTTCGTTCAACTTTACCGGAGCGCTCAGCTCCAGCGGGACGGCCTGTTCAGCAATTTCTGTAGACATTTATTACTCCTTACGGGATTGCTCTGTAAGGCTTGCTCGAAAGCGTCAAAGTCATCGTCGGCAAGGACGAACAGGCGTTGATCCAGAATGACTTCCTCTGCTTTTTTACAAGCAGCATCCAGGATGAAGCTGGTCCGATCACTTCCCGACATGGCAGCGGCCACATCGATCAAGTCTCGTTTTTTAAAATCGACCCGCATGTTGATCGGCACGGGTTTGGTTTTTTCTGTTGCAGCGGATTCCGCACGCAATAGAGAGCTGGTCATGGTCTTTCTCCAGTGGTCTTTCGTGGTGGTGTTGGTGTCTTACCTCCTTAGACTCATTTCGTCGTGGCTACGCTGGTTAGGTATTTCATAGCTGTTCCCTCTTGGATTTTTGGCCCTTTGGCCCTTTGGCCCTTTGGCCATTGGTGCTTACGTTGGTGCTTATCGTAGTAGCAGGGTTTGTTGACCCCTGGAGCGAATCATACTCGAGCCGTGTATCTACCGTCTACACGTAACGCAGATAGCTACACGCATCGGACGATCGGTAGAAAGGACAAGATGAGGTTTTCTCCCACGGGAAAGGCTGTTGTCTTCTCCTTACTGCCAAGGGAGAGTGTCCACAAAACGTCCACACCTGCCGTAAATACTCGCCGGCCATTTCCCAAATATCCGCCAAAATATTGAGGCATACGTTCTCCCCCAGTAAACATTGAGCTTTTTATTGGACTTGTAATCAGTAGGTCCCGGGTTCGACTCCTGGTGCCGGCACCATACAAGGTTCCAGAGAAGGCTTTCAAAATCTCTGGAACCCCCGAAAAACCCGCCTTCTGGCGGGTTTTTTCGTTTTGGGGTTCCATCGGTTTCCGTCAGAAACTGGTGGATTCCAACTGTTTTAGGGGTAATGTTAGGGGTAAGGTAATTCGATAAAGGGGGAGTACCCTTATGTCGCGCACCACTGCTCCACTCTCCGATTCGGCTTGCCGCTCAGCCAAGCCCACCGACCGCGCCTACAAGCTTTTCGACGGCGACGGCCTCTACCTTCTAGTCCAACCCAATGGCCGTAAAGGCTGGCGGCTCCGTTACGTCAAACCTGACGGACGCGAAGGACTGACCTCGTTCGGCAACTACCCCGTCATTGGCCTCGCCGATGCGCGCCGCAAGCGCTTGGAAGTTAAGCGAATGCTTGCGGATGGCGTTGATCCTATAGAGACCAAGCACCAAGCCAAGGCGGAAGCCGTAATCAAAGGCAGAACCTTTGAAAGCGTTGCGCTCGACTGG
>NZ_JBIUVW010000032.1:0-71521 GCF_044743155.1 Pseudomonas sp. NPDC087697
TGCACTTCGTTTACGGCGTGCTCAAGTCGGGTCAACCCTTTGACCCGAAACTTGCGCTTGCCCGGTGAGGCTCAAGACGGTATCTACGGATTTGCGTACGGCTTCGACTGCCCCCGTAGGAGCTGCCGCAGGCTGCGATCTTTTGGGGCAGCAGGCTAATCCGCGGGCAGCAAACGCTGGCGGCAATCGAGTGTCAGTCGGGCGCCGCCGAGTTCGCTGCTGCCGACGTCAAGGGCGAACCCATGCAGGTTGACGATGGCCGCTACAATTGATAGTCCCAAGCCGAAACCACCGCTCTTGGCGTTGTCGTCCACGCGATAGAAACGTTGAAATACCGCTGTGCGTTTGTCCGCAGGGATGCCGGGACCGGAGTCGAGTACTTCGATGCGTGTGCTGCCGGCGTTGTCGCTCGCCCGCACAATGACCTGACCGCCCACCGGGGTGAACTTGATCGAGTTGCTCAACAAGTTCGACAGCGCTTCAAACAGCAACGCCCGGTCGCCGTTCAGCGCTGGCAAGGTGTGTGGTGCTTGCAGGCTCAAGATCAGGTGGCCTTCTTCGGCCAGTGGCAGGTAAAAATCGTGCAGCTCCTGCAGCAACGGCAACGGATCGAACAGCACGAAGCCCGAACGCCGTTGTTGATCCTCCAGCTCGGAAATCCGCAGCAATCCGCGAAAACGCGCCATCAGGGTGTCGGTTTCGGCGATCACCTGATCCAGCTGAGTCGCTTCGGCGGACCCTTCGGCGGCCTGTTGTTGAATGCGGTAAAGCTGCGCGCGTAACCGCGTGAGCGGGGTGCGCAGGTCGTGGGCGATGTTGTCGCAAACCCCCTTGACCTCGTTCACCAGCCGCTCGATGCGTTCGAGCATCGCGTTGACGATGGCCGCGAGCATGTCCAGTTCGTCGCGGCGGCTGGACAGCGGCAAACGGTGGTTCAGGTTACCGGCGACGATGGCTTCGGCACTCGCTTGCAGGGCGCGAATGCGCCGTAACGGCCGACGGCGCAACAGGTGCCAACCGGCGATGCCGGGGATAATGGTCAGCGAGACTCCCCAGAACAGTGCATGCAGGATGATCCGCGTGACGACAAACAGCGAACCGTTGTCACGCACCAGCACCAGCCAGCGGTTATCCAGGGTGCGGGTCGCCACCGCGTCGCAACTGTCGGACGGCATACTCGCGTCATCCGGGTCGGCGCAGTCGCCCAGTGTATGGATTTTACCGTCCAGCTGCAGACCGGCGGGGATCTTGCGGATCAGTCCGTGCAGGGGCCGATGCTGCTCGTCGAACAGCCCGTAAGCGTCGATACCGCGCTGGTCGAAGGTGATACTGGCGATCAGCGCTTCATCCAGTTGTTCGCCGTGGAAGCGTGAAAACAGGTGCTGGCGTTGCATCAGCGAATGTTTGGCAAGGTTCTCCAGGTAGCTGGAAACCTCGTAATACATCACCCCCATGAGCAGGCCGCTCCAGACCACGAACAGCGAACTGTAGAGCGCCAGCAGACGGCTGCTGGATGACCGCCAGCCTTTAGACGGGTTCAGCAATGACATAACCCGAGCCTCGCACAGTCCGTATCAGCGGCAGTTGGCCCGGTGGGTCGATCTTTTTGCGCAGACGTCCGATGTGCACATCGATCAGGTTGGTGCCTGGGTCGAAGTGATAGCCCCAGACCTCTTCGAAAATCATCATCCGCGAGAGTATCTGTCCGGTATTGCGCAGCAGAAATTCCAGCAGCTTGTATTCGGTGGGCAGCAGGTTCAGCAACTGCCCGGCGCGGCTGGCTTCGCGGCTGATCAGGTTGAGCTCAAGGTCGGCCACGCGCAGGGTCGTGGTGTAGTCCTTGACGGTGTTCTGGCGTCGCAGCAGGACTTCGACCCGGGCGGCCATTTCGTCGGTGGCAAAGGGTTTGGTCAGGTAATCGTCGCCGCCAGCGCGCAGGCCGCGCACACGCTCGTCGACGTCGGACAGGGCACTGATCATCAGAATTGGCGTCGACACACCCATGGTTCGCAAGGTGGTGACAATCGCCAGGCCATCGAGCTCCGGCAGCATCCGGTCCAGGGTGATCAGGTCGTAGTCGCCGCTGACCGCCCGCGCCAGGCCCTCTCGACCATTAGCAACCCAGTCCACCTGCAAGCCATGGCTGCTCAGCTCGGCAACGATCTCCCGTGCGGTGACGGCGTCGTCTTCAATGGTCAGGATTCGGGTCATGGGGCTTGCCTGAGAGTGAGTGAAATACACGGGCGGCAGTGTGCCAAGAAATGCCCGCGAGGGTTCTAAAAAAACTTTCATCCAGACACATCTCTCGAGGCGCTGGATGACGTAATTTTCCATTGAACGGGCAAATCGATATCATCTGGCCATACCTTGCCTGGAGGCTCTAAAGCTATAGATGAAAGTAGCCGATGCTGGAAACGCAGGGCAAGGTGACACGATTTTTTGCTTTTTACCTTGATAGACGTGGCTGTTTTCAGGTGCTGGCCACGGATGGACAAGGTGCCGACGCTCAACTAGCGTTGGCCGATAGCGACAGTGCCTGAATTCGCGGAGGGGAAGTGTTTTGGACAGAAAGGAAATCAAACGGCAACTGGAGGAGATGCTTGAAGCAGGCCGCTCCAGGACGGAGACCTTCAAAGCGTTTTCCGGTGGAGGGGTCGGGGACCGGGTGCTCGCTTACTGGATCGCCGCATATCCGGATCGGGATCTGTACGAAACGCATTACCGGAAAATCAATACGCTGGTGACCATCAGCTTTATTCAGGCATTGCTGGGTGCGGTGCTGGGGTATTTTATTGGGACGACCATAGGGCCCAACGCGAGTTTTATCCTGGCGGCGATTGCCGGCGTGGTCCCGCTGCTGTTCGCTTATGGCTTCTACAAGAACTCGGCACAGGCCTACAACATCTACATCGTCCTGGCGATTTCCCAACTGCCGCGACTGTTCTCGGGGGCCGCCGAGGCACCACTGGTGGCCACTGCGGGTGCGGTGTTCACGTTGGGTATTCTGTTTTTTGTCATGCGCCTGAGGTCGTTGCTGTTTCCGGACTTCGCCTTTTTCGGTCCTAAAAAGGTCAAGGGGCAATACGTTTTCTCCAACTGATGCGCCCCGCGCGCATCATCCCGTTCTGTAAAAAAGGATGAGTCCGGGCTTTCACTGGCCTGGATCAATATTGTCCTGTGAAATAACTCCTAACGTATGCGCTCCAGGTCTGTCGCATGACATCGGCTACATTGCCGTGGTGCGCGCATGTTGTGTTGTCGAGTTACCGGTACAGGTCGGCGCATTTTTTGCGGATCAACCGACTTGCAAGGTGTAGGGGCTGTACGAAAACTCGCCGAGCGGCGATCAGGCAAGGCAAAAACAGGCGAGGAACGGCTGGGGTCGCACGCGACTTTAGGCCCCTAAATGAGCATTATCCGCTACGCGGCCCCTTCGGGCCGTCCTTCGGACGTTCTCACTCTGCTCGTCCGAGCCTGTTTTTAACGCAGCCTGGTCGACGCGCAGGCAGTTTTCGTACAGAGCCTGGTGCGGCATGGAGCTGGCAACCTTTACCCAACCCCTTCATGGATGAATTATGCAATGCAACGCCTAGATCGAACCTTTGATATTCAGCCGCTGCGACAGGCGGATATGACCATCGAACTCAATGGCCATCCGGTCAGCGCCGCCATTGGCGAAACCGTGCTGACGGTCATTCAATCCCTTGGCGTGCGCCAGGTCGCACGCAACGATCACGACCAGATCAGCGGGGCCTATTGCGGCATGGGCGTGTGCCAATGCTGTCTGGTGAAAATCAACGGCCGACACAAGCGCCGCGCCTGCCAGACCCTGGTTCAACCGGGCATGCAGGTCGAAACCCAGGTCAACCGTATTGCCGAGCAGGAGGCGCTATGAGCCTGCATCCGGTAATCGTCGGCGGTGGCCCGGCGGGTATGGCGGCGGCCATTGAACTGGCCAAACACGGCGTGCACTGCACGTTGCTTGAAGAAGCTTCCCGGCTGGGCGGCGTGGTTTATCGCGGGCCGTTGCGCGACGGTGTGCAACTGGACTATCTGGGGCCGCGTTACTCAGAGGCTCTGGCCAGGCTGCATGGCGAATTTCAGGAGCGCTGTGCGCTGATCGATGTGTGTTTGAACACTCGGGTCATCGGCGCAGAAGGGACTCGGGCGTTGGTTATGCTGGACGCTGACGAACACTTGCAGGAAATCACCTGCCCGCAATTGTTGCTCGCCGCCGGATGCCATGAGCGCAGCGTACCGTTCCCCGGCTGGACGTTGCCGGGAGTGATATTGCTGGGCGGTTTACAGTTGCAAATCAAGAGTGGTGTGGTCAAGCCGCAAAGCCCGGTGGTGATCGCCGGTACCGGTCCGTTGTTGCCGCTGGTTGCCTGTCAACTGCATGCATCCGGGGTGACGGTTGCCGGTGTGTTCGAGGCCTGCGCTTTCGGCAAGATCGCCAAGGAAAGCCTGGCACTGCTGAACAAACCGCAACTGTTCCTCGACGGGCTGAGCATGCTCGCGTACCTGAAACTGAAGCGAATCGCGATGCGTTACGGTTGGGGCGTGGTCGAGGCGCAAGGCGAGGGCGAGTTACGCAGTGTGACGGTCGCACCGTATTCCAGCAGCTGGCGACCAGACCTGAGTCGCGCCGAGCAGGTTGAAGCGCAGACTCTGGCGGTCGGCTATGGCTTTATTCCGCGCACTCAACTCAGTCAGCAAATGGGGCTGGAGCATGGCTTCAGTGATGACGGTTATCTGCGCGCCACGGCCAATATCTGGCAGCAAAGCAGCGAACCGCACATTCACCTGGCCGGCGACATGGGCGGGATTCGCGGCGGTGAGGCCGCGATGCTCAGTGGTCGAATCGCTGCGCTGTCAATCCTCGTGCAGCGCGATGTGCTGCGCGCCGAGCAGGCGCTGCCATTGCGCGACCGCTATCTGGCGAAGCTCAAGTCCATCGTGCGCTTTCGCGCGGCGGTGGATCGCTACACCGAACGCGGTGCCGGACAAACGGCGTTGCCGGCTGCCGATACGGTGATTTGCCGCTGCGAAAACGCCACCCGAGCCGACATTGATCGGGCTTTGTCTCAGGGCGTTGAGGACATGGCCAGCCTGAAAATGCGCACGCGGGTGAGCATGGGCGATTGTCAGGGGCGGATGTGCGTCGGCTATTGCAGCGACCGCTTGCGTGACGCCACCGGGCGTCAGGATGTGGGTTGGCTGCGGCCGCGTTTTCCAATCGACCCGATTCCTTTTTCGGCTTTCCAGAACCTCGGCACGGATGCGTTGAGTCATGAGTAAGTTCTACGATGTGGTGATTGCCGGTGGCGGTGTGATCGGGGCTTCCTGTGCCTATCAGCTGTCGAAACGCAAAAATCTGAAAATCGCGCTGATCGATGCCAAGCGCCCCGGCAATGCGACTCGCGCCTCAGCCGGTGGTCTCTGGGCGATAGGCGAATCGGTTGGGCTGGGCTGCGGGGTGATCTTCTTTCGCATGATGTCGGCCAACCGCAAACGCGACACTCAAGGCACGGCGGTGGCGGTCGACTCCAGTACGCCGCACATCCTGCCGGATTCGTTCTTTGACTTTGCCCTGCAATCGAACGCGATGTACCCGGACCTGCACCGCGAGTTGCAGGAAAACCACGGCATGGACTTCAAGTTCGAAAAAACCGGGCTGAAGTTTGTGATTTACGACGATGAGGACCGCTTGTACGCCGAGCACATCGTCGCCTGTATTCCACACTTGGCCGATCAAGTGCGCTGGCTTGACCAGGCCGCATTGCGCGAGGCCGAGCCGAGCGTCAGCCATGAAGCGCGTGGGGCGCTGGAGTTTCTCTGCGACCATCAGGTCAGCCCGTTCCGTCTGGCGGATGCCTACACCGAAGGTGCCCGGCAGAATGGCGTCGACATGTACGTCAACACCAATGTCACTGGCGTGTTGCGCCAGGGTTCACGGGTGGTCGGCGTGCAGACGGCCGAGGCCGGCGAGTTCCGTTGCGACACCTTGATCAACGCCGCAGGCGCCTGGGCTGCGGAGCTCAGCCTGAAAGCCACGGGCATCAGCATTCCGGTGAATCCGGTCAAGGGTCAGATTTTGCTGACCGAGCGTATGCCCAAGATCTTGCGCGGTTGCCTGACCACCAGTGATTGCTACCTGGCGCAGAAGGACAACGGCGAGATTCTGATCGGCAGCACCACCGAAGACAAAGGCTTCGACGTGACGACCACCTACCCGGAAATCAATGGTCTGGTGCAAGGCGCGATCCGCTGCATTCCGGAGCTTGAACACATTAACCTCAAGCGCTGCTGGGCGGGGTTGCGGCCGGGCTCACCGGATGAATTGCCGATTCTCGGGCCGATGAAGGGCGTGCAGGGTTATCTCAACGCGTGCGGGCATTTCCGCACCGGCATCCTGACCTCGGCGATCACCGGGGTGTTGCTGGACAAGCTGGTGAACAACGAACCGTTACCGCTGGACATTACACCGTTCCTGGCAGACCGGTTTGACGTGCAGAAAACGGCTGTGGTCAAACAGGCAGAAATGGCCTGACAGGGCTCAGGCGTTCTGCCAGCAGCGGTAACAGTTGTTCGCAGGACGCCTCGATCTTCATGTCCAGCAAGTCATCGGCGCGGGTCTTGCCCAGATTGATGGCGATCAGCGGTTTGCCACGGTCGGCGATCGCGCGACACAGGCGAAACGCCGAAAACGCCATCAGCGACGAGCCCACCACCAGCATACCCGCAGCCTGTTCGGCAGCCGACATGGCCTTGGTCGCAGTGGCTTGCGCGACGTTCTCACCAAAAAACACCACGTCCGGTTTCATTCGCTCGCCCTCGCAGTGAGGGCAACGGGGGACTTGAAAGTGCGCGACGAAGGCCGGGTCGAGCAGGGTGTCGCCATCGGGTGCCTGAACCGCGTCGACGCCCGCCAGATACGGGTTTTGCGCTTCCATGATGCGCTGGATCGAGTCCCGGTCACTGCGCTGGCCGCAATCCAGACACAGCACCCGGTGCAGGCTGCCATGCAATTCGATCACCTCCGGGCTGCCGGCCTGATCGTGCAAGGTGTCGACGTTCTGGGTGATCAGCCCGCTGATCTGTCGTTGCGCCTGCAACGTGGCCAAGGCTTCGTGGGCTTTATTCGGCCGAGCTTGTTGAACCCGTGGCCAGCCGAGCATCGCCCGTGCCCAGTAACGCTGGCGCGATTCGGGGGCTTTCAGGAACTCCTGATACATCATCGGTTGCCGACCGCGCCGCACCCCATCGGTGTCGCGGTAATCGGGAATGCCCGACGGCGTGCTGATACCAGCGCCCGTAAGCACCAGCAACGGCTGGTCGGCCATCAGATTCTGAAGGTGGTCGAGCTGTTCGCGGATGGGGCTGTCGAACATGGTCAGCGCTCCAGTTGCCGGGTTTCACCACACGATGCAGGATAGTTGTTATTCGGTCCACCGCGTGGACGTGGCAGTTGAGCACAAAACTGTGCTTTGACGCGGGCACGCGGCGTCTAGCGTCTGTGTCCCCGCAGTGGTACGGGGTGTGAATTTGGAACCCGGCATGCAAGCGTTGTTGAACGAAATCCTTGATACGGTTCGCCCCCTGATCGGACAGGGCAAGGTGGCTGATTACATTCCTGCGCTGGGCAGTGTGCCGGCCGATCAGTTGGGCATTGCGGTGTATGGCAATGACGGCGAGCTGTATTGCGCGGGCGATGCGCACATGCCATTTTCGGTGCAGAGCATTTCCAAGGTATTCAGCCTGGTGCAGGCCATCGACCATTCCGGCGAGGCGATCTGGGAACGACTCGGTCACGAGCCGTCCGGTCAGCCGTTCAACTCGCTGGTGCAGCTGGAATTCGAACGCGGTCGGCCGCGCAATCCGTTCATCAACGCCGGAGCGTTGGTGATCTGCGACATCAACCAGTCACGCTTTGCCGCGCCGGCCTTGTCGATGCGCGATTTTGTGCGGCGGTTGTCCGGCAATCCGCAAGTGATGGTCGACAGCAAAGTCGCCGAGTCGGAGTACCAGCACCGCGCACGCAACGCGGCCATGGCCTATCTGATGCAGTCGTTCGGCAACTTCCATAACGATGTAGAGGCGGTGCTGCGCAGCTATTTCAGCCATTGTGCGCTGCGCATGAGTTGTGTCGATTTGGCCCGGGCCTTCTGTTTCCTGGCCAATGACGGGTTCTGCAAGCACAGCGGCGAACAGATTCTCACCGCGCGCCAAACCCAACAGGTCAACTCGATCATGGCCACCAGCGGTCTGTACGACGAAGCCGGCAACTTTGCCTACCGCGTCGGTCTACCGGGCAAGAGTGGCGTGGGCGGCGGCATCGTGGCCGTGGTGCCGGGGCGCTTTACCGTGTGCGTCTGGTCACCGGAGCTGAACCCGGCGGGTAACTCGCTGGCCGGCATGGCGGCGCTGGAGCTGTTGAGTCAGCGCATTGGCTGGTCGGTGTTTTAAGGCCCCAAAATCAGGAGATTGTCTGAACCCCCGTAGGAGCTGCCGAAGGCTGCGATCCGTTGATCTTGATTTTCGGCATTCCCGGCAGCGCCAAAAGATCGCAGGCTTCGCCAGCCCCTACAGTTTGGTGGCGGGTGCGGTTTTGCGTTTGACGGCTTTGCGCTTGGTGGTTTTACGTTTGTTCTTCCAGGGTTCCGCACCCTTGCCGGCCGGGCTTGCCGGGCCGCTGATGGTCAGGCGCAGGCCGGTGCAGCGGCCGACCTGTTTGCTCATCCAGGCGGCTTGTTTGGCGACGAACTCTTCAAGGCTCATTTCGCCGCTTTGCACCATGTCCAGCGCTTGTTCCCAGATGGCTGTGGTGCCGGGGTCGGCGATGGCCCGGGGGACGGCGTCGATCAGGCTGAAGGCCGGTGGTGTGGCGGCCAGGGCTTTGCCGTTCTTGATCAGATAGCCTCGATCCAGTAACCCTTGAATGATCCCGGCGCGGGTTGCCTCGGTGCCGATGCCGGTGGTGTCCTTGAGTTTTTGCTTGAGCAGCGGATCTTCCACCAGTTTGGCGACGTTCTTCATCGCCTTGATCAGGTCGCCTTCAGTAAACGGCTTGGGTGGCTGGGTCCAGAGATCCTTCAGCGTCACGTTGGCGACGGCGTAATCCCATCCTTCAGCCAATGCCGGAAGCATCTGCGGTGCCGGGGCCTCCCGTCCTTTGGCCGGGGCCAAGGCTTCGGGCAGCGCGCGCTTCCAGCCGGGTTCGACAATCAGCTTGCCGACCGCCCGCAGCGCTTGCCCGGCGCAGTCGAAGTCAGCCTGGGTGCGGTCGTATTCGTGGTTGGGCAGGAACTGCGCCAGATATCGCGCCCGGATCAAGGTGTAGACCGCACGGTGCTTGCCGGTCAGGCGTTCGAAGTTTTTCGCCGCAGCAGTGGGAATGATCCCATGGTGGGCACTGACCTTGGCGTCGTTCCAGGCCCGCGAGCGGCGTTGCGGCTCAAGGTATTTGAGCAGTTCGCCGAGGCTCGGATCGGCACGCCCAAGGGCGGCAAAAATACCCGGTGCTTCGCTGTGCTGACTCAGCGGCAGGTAGCCGCAATCGCTGCGCGGGTAGGTGATGACCTTATGGGTTTCGTAGAGTGCCTGTGCAACGTCCAGGGTTTCCTGGGCGCCGAGGCCGAGTTTTTTCGAGCAGATTTCTTGCAGCGTGCCGAGGTCGAAGGGCAGCGGGGCGGCTTCTCGGACCCGCTCGGTGCGCAGTTTGACCAGCCGCGCACTGGCGGCGTTGCGCATGGCCGTGGCCGCCTCCTGGGCTAGTGCTTGATTCAGGCAGTGGTCATGTTCGTCACAGACGTCCGATGCCGCTCGCCATTGGGCGGTGAACGGGGTGTTGTCATGCAGCAGTTGTACGTCGATGGCCCAATACGGTACGGGCACGAAATCGGCAATGCTGCGGTCGCGATCCACCACCAGACGCAAGGTCGGTGTTTGCACGCGGCCCACCGGCAGCACGCCTTGATAGCCGGACTGGCGCCCGAGCAGGGTAAACAGCCGGCTCATGTTCATGCCAATCAGCCAGTCGGCGCGTGAACGCCCGAGCGCCGAGTGGTAGAGGCTGAAGGTTTCGGGACCGGGTTTGAGCGCCGCCAGGGCCTTGCGAATCGAGGCATCGTCCAGCGCCGAGAGCCACAGACGCTCGATCGGCCCGCGATAGCGGCAATGCTCCACCAGCTCACGGGCAATCATCTCGCCCTCACGGTCGGCGTCGGTGGCAATCACCAGTTCATGAGCTTCGCCGAGCAGCCGCTTGACTGCTTTGAACTGGCTGGCGGTCTTGGGTTTGACCAGCATCTTCCACTTTTCAGGAATGATCGGCAGGTCTTCCAGTACCCAGCGTTTATAACGTGTGTCGTAGGCATCCGGCGGTGCGGTTTCCAGCAGGTGGCCGATGCACCAGGTCACTGTGACGTCCGTTCCCAGCCAACAGCCGTCGCCGCGTCGGCTGGCACCGAGCACCGCCGCAATGTCTTTGGCCTGGGAAGGTTTTTCACAGAGAAACAGCCGCATAACCACCATCAGTCGTCTGGGTTGGAAAGGATGACAGCATGCGGGGTGGAGCGAAGTGGAGCAACCTTTATCTGTATGGATGTACAGCCTTGGCATTGCAATTTATTGCGCTGTCACCAGCGCAATAAAGGCAAAGGATCTGGTGCGGGACTTAATACCGCAACGTCACCCCGGTGGTCAGCCACTGATCCCGATCTTCGGTCAGGTTGCGCCCGACCACGATGTCCACGTCGATACGTTCGCCAATGTGCAGCCGTGGTCCGGCTTGCCATGCCTGTTGAGCCCCTTGCTGGCCAAAGCGCTCGGCGACCAGGGTCAGGGAATCGATCAGGTCGTATTCAACGCCTGTGCCCCAGGTCCAACGGTGATTCTGTTCGCCGTTGTCATAGGCTTGTGTCCAGCCGGCGTTGAAGTTCAAGCGCAAGGCCTGAAAGGGGGTGAAGGTCAGGGGCAGGGTGAGGTCGGCACCGTCAAAGGAATGCGCCCGATTGATGACAAAGTGCGTGGAGGCTGCCGCCGCCAGTTGCAGACCGAGGTCTTCGCGGTTCCAGAGTTGTGCCTTGAGTTGCGGGCTCAGTTGGGTTTCAGACTCCCCGTCGTCGCGGTTGTACTCTATCGCGGCGCCGAGTTGAACCATCGGCAGGGCCTTGAAGGTGCAGGCTGGTGAAAGTACCAGGTCACTGGAGGAGGCGTCGTGCCGGACGCTCTTGTTCCAGAGGTCGACGTTGCATTCACCGGGAGGGTTGATTGCGCCGTCGTCGACCACATAGGGGCCTCCGGCGGCGTTGGCTTTGGAGATCAGGCTCAGGCAGGCGATGACGGTCAGCGTGATACCGACGAACATCAGGTTGCGGCGCAGTATCCGGCTCTTGGAGGGCGGCAGGTTACGGGTAAATGAGGTGAAACGGCGATCAGGAGAGTGCTTTGGCATGGGTGACCTCAGTTTTTCCTTGGCGAAAAGCCCCCTCGTGCAGGCACGAAGAAGTCTTTCCTTGTCTCGGTTTTTACGCAGAGAAACTGCGTATTAAAGGGGGGGCGAACTAGCCCCGTTCGTTCACCGACAGCGTTTGAATGCCGACGGCTTTGGCGTGCGCTACCAGCTCTTCGGTGTCCTCCCCACCGGGTAGCGCAATGACGATGTCGGGCCGGCTGTCCTGCAACATGAAGCTGTTGCGCAGGCGCTCCGCCAGCTTGCCGTGCAGTTGCCAGTTGGCGGGATAGCGCACGATGTCGGCGCCCAGTTCCCGGGCCCAGTCTTCGATTTCGCCGCCCAAAAACTGATTGCCTCCGTGAATCAGCACACGCACTTCGTGCAGGCGCTGGAAGGCATCCATCACGCGGCGGCAGGTACGGGTATCGGCGTAATAGCGCCCGGCACAGATCAGGACGCGCATTGCAGTTCATCCTTGTCGTCAGAGGGTTGCGGATGAATCTCTGCCGGGTAGCTGCTCTCGATATCGCGTTCTCCGGCGCGTTCGAGTACCGGGTAGGCCAGCGCGGCGATGTGGTGATGCACGCGTCGGTAATCACGCAGCAGCCGTTGAAAGATGTCACCGGATTCAGCCCAGGCGCTTTTGTCTTCGCGCAACGTGCGAAAATGTTCCCGGCTGGCCGCCGCTTCCAGTCTTCTCACCGATTCCTTGCGATTGACCAGGTGATGGGCGGTTGGCAAGTCTTCGCGAAGAAACACGGTAATCGCCAGGCTCAGGCTTTCCAGCAACTCGTTGTGCAGCGGATAGAGCGTGCCGAGTTCGAAGGCCGAGAAGGTCTCGCCACGCCGCAGCCGACGCGCTGCCAACTGCGCAAGGCTGGTGGAAAGGATGTCGGCGGCGTGTTCCAGGTTAATCACGAACATCAGGATTTCCTGAGAGCGATCAGCATCGCTGTCACTGATGCCTTCCTTGCCGATGTCCGCCAGATAAGCGCGGATCGCCGCGCTCAGCAGGTCCAGGGATTGATCGATCTGCCGGACCTCATCGGCGTTGGTCTGGTCCGAGGTCTGGAACAGTTGCAACACGCGGTTGAGCATGACCGACAGCATGTCGGCGAGTCGCAGGGCTTCGCGTGCCGCGTTGGATAGCCCGATGTTGGCCACTTCAAGACCGGCCTCGTCCAGATACAGCGGCATGCCAGGGTCGATGTCCCGTTCTGGCTGCGGCAACAGATGCGTCAGCAGTCTGGCCAACACGTGCGTCAGACCGATAAACACCAGCGCCAGCACCAGATTGAAGAGGCTGTGCAGGTAGACCACCAGTTGTGCCGGTGCCAGATCGGCTATTTGGCGGGTCTGGCCGAGCATCGGCACAAACGGCAACAGCACCAGCGCGCCGGTCACTCGTACCAGCAGATTGCCGACCGGCAAACGTCGGGCTACGCTTGAGCTGGCGTTGAGTACCGAGGGCAGGGCGCCTCCGATGTTCACCCCCAGCACCAGTGCCATGGTGGTCACGGGCGAGAGCAGACCAGTGCCGGCCAGCGAGGCGATCAGCAACACCACGGCGACGCTGGAATGGCAGATCCACGTCAGCAGCATCGCCACCAGCAAGGCAATGACAATGTCGCCGTCCAGGCTTTGCATGATGGCGTGGAAGATTGGCGTGCTTTCTACTTCTCCCAGCGTCGCTCCGAGCATGCGCAGCGCCAGCAGCATCAAGCCCAGACCGATCAACGCACAACCGACGCTCTCGTAGCGCGAGTCATCGCGTAGCCGGAATACGACGAACCCCACCAACAGCACGAGCGGCGTGACGATCGAAATATCGAAGCTGAGCAGCTGCACCACTAAGGTGGAACCGATGTTGGCCCCGAGCATCACCGCCAGTGCAGGCGCAAGACCCAGGGTTCCGGCGGCGGTAAAGGAGGTTGCCATCAGACTGACGGCGGTGCTGCTTTGTAAAATGCCGGTGATACCGACGCCCGACAGCAAGGCCATCCAGCGGTTGTTCAGGTTCTTTCCCAGCCAGTGACGCAGTTGCGTGCCGAAGCCGCGCAACAGCGCCGAAGAAATCATATGGGTGCCCCAGAGCAGAAGTGCGATGGAGCCTGCGAGGTTGATCAATAGAGTAGTTCCCGACATGAGGACTCTCCCTTTGCTGTTTCATTTTCTAGCGGACCGCGAGCCGCAAGGCGGTGCGATGAGGTGTACTGATCAGGTGCGGCGAACACAAAATCTGTGGGAGCGAGCTTGCTCGCGATAGCGGACTGATAGGCAGCACAAGTGTTGAATGTGCAACCGTCATCGCGAGCAAGCTCGCTCCCACATGGATTACGGTGTGTTCAGGCCCTTAGAACCATTGCTTGAAGCGGCGGATGTAGAGCGTCTTCACCACCTGGGCAAGCACGCAGTAGCTGAGCAGCGTGCCCACCAGCCATGGGAAGTACTGCCATGGCAGCGGTTGCAGACCGACCAGCGTGCCGAGTGGCGAGAACGGGATATAGATGCCCAGCACCATCACCAGTCCGGTCATCAGAATCACCGGCAATGCCGCCGTGCTCTGGAAGAACGGGATCTTCTGGGTACGCAGCATGTGCACCACCAGCGTCTGCGACAGCAAGCCTTCGATGAACCAGCCGGACTGGAACAGGGTCTGCATTTCCACACTATTGGCCGAGAACACGTACCACATCAGGGCAAAGGTGGTGATGTCGAAGATCGACGAGGTCGGTCCGATACACAGCATGAAGCGCCCGATGTTTTTGGCGTCCCACTTGCGGGGTTTGCGCAGGAACTCCTTGTCCATCTTGTCCCACGGCAGCGCCAGCTGAGAGATGTCGTACATCAGGTTTTGTAGCAGCAGATGGATCGACAGCATCGGCAGGAACGGGATGAAGGCACTGGCCACCAACACCGAAAAGACGTTGCCGAAGTTCGAGCTGGCGGTCATGTTCAGGTACTTCATGATGTTGCCAAAGGTCTCGCGGCCTTTGAGCACACCTTCTTCGAGCACCATCAGGCTCTTTTCCAGCAGGATGATATCGGCCGATTCCTTGGCGATGTCGGTGCCGCTGTCGACCGAAATACCCACGTCGGCGTCACGCAGGGCAGGGGCGTCGTTGATGCCATCGCCGAGGAAGCCCACGGTGTGACCGTTCGACTGCAACGCCTTGAGCACCCGGGACTTCTGCAGCGGTGTGAGCTTGGCAAACACTGTGCGTTCTTCGACCCGTAGCTTGAGGGTCGACTCGTCCATCTTCTCGATGTCTTGCCCGAGCAACGGCGTGCCTGGCTCCAACCCGACTTCGCGGCAGATCTTGCAGGTCACCACGGCGTTGTCGCCGGTCAGCACCTTGACGTTGACACCCATGTCACGCAGCGCGGCAATCGCCGGGCCAGCGGTTTCCTTCGGCGGATCGAGGAACGTCAGGAAGCCGCGAATCACCAGCTCGCGTTCGTCGCTCGTCTTGTACTGGTTTTTGCTCTGGGCTTTCGGGATCTCGCGAGTGGCCACCACCAGCACCCGGAAACCGTCTTCGTTGTACTCGTTGGCCATCGCCAGCAACTCTTTACGACGCTGCTCATCCAGTGCAACGACCACACCGTTCTCGTGGATGTGGCTGGAGATGCTCAGCATCTCCTCGACGGCACCCTTGCAGACCAGCAGATGATCGTCGCGGCTGTCCTTGACGATGATCGACAGGCGACGACGGATGAAGTCGAACGGCAGCTCGTCGATCTTGCTGTAGGCGAACGGTATCTTGAACTTCGAGTTGCGCTCGGCAAACTGCACCACCGCCTGGTCCATCAGGTTTCTCAGACCACTCTGGTGATGACTGTTGAGCCACGCCAGTTCAAGGATCGAATCGTCGCGCTTGCCAGTGATGTCGATGTGGTGTTCCAGGATGATTTTGTCCTGGGTCAGGGTGCCGGTCTTGTCGGTGCAGAGCACATCCATCGAGCCGAAGTTCTGGATCGCATTGAGGCGCTTGACCACGACTTTGCGTTTAGCCATCGCCATCGCGCCCTTGGCGAGGTTGGCGCTGACGATCATCGGCAGCATTTCCGGGGTCAGGCCGACCGCCACTGCCAGGGCAAACATCAGGGCATCACCCCAATCGCCTTTGGAGAAGCCGTTGAGCAGGAAGACGATTGGCACCATGACCAGCATGAAGCGGATCAACAGCCAGCTGACGCTATTCACTCCCCGGTCGAAGGCGGTTTGTACCCGCGAGCCGACGATGGCTTTGGCCAGCGAGCCAAAATAGGTGCGTGGGCCAGTGGCGACTACCACCGCTCTGGCGGTGCCGCTGACCACGTTGGTGCCCATGAAGCAGATGTTCGGCAGGTCCAGCAGGTTGGCCTGATCGACCGCCGTCGCTGAAGCGGACTTCTGCGCGACGTTGCCGAGAGTGTCGTATTTCTCGACCGGCAAGGCTTCGCCGGTCAACACCGCCTGGCTGATGAACAGGTCGCGGGATTCGATCAAGCGAATGTCGGCCGGAATCATGTCACCGGCGGACAGCTGAACGATGTCGCCCGCCACCAGCTCACGCATCGGCACTTCGCGCAGTTTGGGCTTCATCCCCATTTGCTCGCGACGCAGCACGGTGGCGGTGGTGCGGACCATGGCCTTGAGGGCTTCCGCCGATTTGGCCGAGCGGTGTTCCTGCCAGAACCGCAGCAGGCTGCTGAGCGACACCATGGTCATGATAATGATGACTTTGGTGAGGTCGGCTTCTTCACCTGCCTGAAGCGGGAGCCAGTAATCGGTCACGAAGCTGATGCCCGCCAGTGTCAGCAGGACGTAGATGAAAGGGTTGTTGAGGGCCTGGAGGAACTGGACGATGGCGTGAGGCGGCTTGTCATGGGCCACTTCGTTGAAGCCTTCGCGTTGCAGGCGGCCTTCGGCATCGAGCTCGGTCAGGCCGTCGGCGGAAGTTTTCACGTTGGCGAGGGTGACAGCGAGGCCGTTTTGCGCCTCACGGGCGGCGCGCATCGACAGCTTGGTGTCGTCGCTCGTGGCGCCTTGGGTGTGTGGTTTTCGATTTTTTACAGCGGTCATCGTGTGTGCTCCTGCCGCAGGCTTGCGGCACGACACACAGACAACTCAGCTAATTAAAGGCGAGCGAAAGTATGTCGAAGCGCAAGTAAGCGATCGATTCAGGTCGTTGTGTTCTTTATGTTTTAACGTTCGCTGCATACCCAATAACAAACGGTATGCAGCGAACCTACTACTGGCCTCGTCCATAGCGGGTTCCAATAAGTGTGTGTTTAAGCAGGCAATAGAAAGTTGCCGAATTCCTTATTAAGGAAAACGCTGGTTCACTATGTGTGAAGTACTTTCAGATCAGCTGAAAGTGCGCACACCGAGGTACAGACCCAACATCAGGCTGGCCTGCTGCAGAAGGTGCGCAAAGCACCGACTCGGTGGTTCCTGGCTTTCGTCGACGCTCCAGCGTTGCTGGAGTTGACCGGTCGACGGGCAGACGCGCCAATTGGCACGCAGGTGATCCTGAGTGCGCGAAGACGGGGAGGAGAATGGAGAACGAGCCGCCACAGGGCGCTCACGGCAAAGTTTTACGCGCATCGTCGAGGCGAAGGCGCGTACACCTGGCATTACAGCAGATTTGAAGTTCATAACATGCCTCGCAACCGGACTGACGCCGGAGAGGCAAGTTACGATGGAGCGTCAAGCCCTAGCGCAGCTTACCCGACCGAGGAGTCGAGTCCCGTCATTTTCTGGGTTAAATGCCCAGCTCTGCGAATTCGCATCAGCCAGACAGCGTCTAGATACTGTGTCCATTGGATTCTTTTGTGAGTTGAAAAAAGGCCTGAGTTACCGGCCCGCGCAATGTACTCAGGCAGACCACTGAAGTCAACCTTAAAAGCACTCTGTTTAGGTATTAGACAGGTAAGAAGTATGGCCGATGGAGGCGGGAGGATATAGCAGAGTCTTTATATTCGATAGTTATCGATGTTATTGCGGGAAGTGCTCATGACATTACGCTTGAATGTCATGAGCACCAGCATTTGCAATGTAACGCTTAATGACTCATGTGCCGGGATATATCCCGGTAAGTATCGCTGTCAGTTGCCGCCAACAGCTTGCTGCCATCCTTGAAGGTGGCGATGAACGTGATCTCGGTATCCTTGCCAGCCATCAGGTAGCCTGCGATCGCCCCGACGGGGCCGAGCAGCATGGCGCCGGCGATGCCGTAGCCAATGGCATCCTTGTTGGTAACGCTATCCTCGGATGCAACCTCCAGTGTTTTGAATGCCGAGGCTTGCACTTTGACCCCGAGCGCTGGATTGAAGGGCGTTTTCAGCCGGAACGCGCCTTCACGGTACTCGCTATCGCCTTGTAGAAAATTGCCTGCCAAAACGTTGATTTTTGCCATGTTGAACCATCCTTGCCCGATTGCTACCGGACTCATCATGTGGCGCTTGCTGGGGGCGGACGTCAATCAGCTGGCGATGAAGGGGCGTACCGTCAGTCAGGCCAAAAAGAGGCATGAGGCTTTGCCCTTGAGCGGTCCGCTATCTAAAAATTCAATAGCCCCGCCGCTTCAATCTGTGTCAGTTTCGTTACGCCTTCATCAGGGCGAGTGATAGGACGATCTCGCGAAGGGGTCGCCGTGGTCTATCGGAACCGACTATTTGAAACAAGGACGTAGTGATGTCACAAGCCAATGCAAAAGCCGTCATTTCTTCAGGGCAGGTCAGTTCGGCCTACAGCCAGGTCGATGCCTTCAGCCATGTGTATGACCGCGGTGGCTCTGAGTTGATCAACGGCAAGCCGTCTTTCACAGCGGATCAGGCGGCGGATCAGATTCTGCGTAAAAACCTGTCCTGGCACGACAAGGATGGCAACGGCAAAGTCGAGCTGAGCTTCAGCTTCATGACCTCGGAGCCTGCGAACTACAACACGAAACTGGGTCATTTCAGCGAGTTCAGCGATCTGCAGAAAGCCCAGGCGAAACTCTCTCTGCAATCTTGGTCGGACGTGGCCAATGTCACTTTCAAGGAAGGGGCGACGGGCGGTGACGGGCACCTGAGCTTCGGTAACTACGATGTCAGTACCGGTGGCGCTGCGTTCGCCTACCTGCCTTCGGGCGGCAGCTACGACGGTCAGTCCTGGTACCTGATCAACGATCAGTATCGGGTCAACGAGACACCGGGCACCAACAACTACGGTCGTCAGACCCTGACCCACGAAATCGGCCACAGCCTGGGCCTGTCCCATCCTGGCGTCTATAACGCGGGTAACGGCAATCCGACTTATAACGATGTGACCTACGCTCAGGACACCCGCGGCTACAGCCTGATGAGCTACTGGAGCGAGAGCAACACCGGCCAGAATTTCAGCAAGGACGGCAGCGGCGCTTACGCCTCGGCCCCATTGATGGACGACATCGTCGCGGTGCAAAAAACTCTACGGTGCCAACCTCGGCACCCGTGCCGACGATACGGTCTACGGCTTCAACTCCAACGCCGGTCGCGATTTCTACAGCGCCACGTCGCCTGATTCCAAAGTGGTGTTCTCGGTGTGGGACGGTGGCGGCAACGACACCCTGGATTTCTCCGGCTTCAATCAGAACCAGAAGATCAACCTCAACGAAGGTTCGTTCTCTGATGTCGGCGGTCTGGTGGGCAACGTGTCCATCGCCCACGGGGTGACCGTGGAAAACGCCATCGGTGGTTCGGGCAATGACCTGCTGATTGGCAACGCGGTGGCCAACCTGATCATGGGCGGTGCCGGTAACGACATCATCTACGGCGGGGGTGGCGGCGATACCTTGTGGGGCGGCGCAGGGGCGGACACCTTCGTCTATGGTGCGGCGTCCGATTCGACGATGGCCGCGCCGGACTGGATCATGGATTTCACCAGCGGTGAGGACAAGATCGACCTGTCGGGCATCTCACAGTTCTCGTCGGGTGCAGCCACGCTGAACTTCGTCAGCGGTTTCACCGGCCATGCCGGCGACGCGATCCTGACTTACTTCGCCCAGACCAACCAGACCAGTCTGTATGTCGATCTCACCGGCCACGGTGCGGTTGATTTTGCACTGGGTGTGGTGGGCCAGGCGGCAACCACGGACATTGTGGCCTAAACTCTGATGACAAGAGCCGCAGTCGCGGTTCTGTGTAGTAGAAGTCCGCCCAGGGCCAACATGGGCGGACTTTTTATGCCGTCAGTTTTTGTTCAGGTCCACGTCCTTGGTCTCGCGCAGGCAAATCATGCCCACCACCAGGCTCACCCCGGTGATCAGCACCGGATACCACAGCCCGTAGAAGATATCGCCGGTGTAGACCACCAGCGCGAACGACACGGTCGGCAGGAATCCACCAAACCAGCCATTGCCGATGTGATAAGGCAGGGACATCGAGGTGTAGCGGATGCGCGTCGGGAACAGTTCGACCATCAGCGCCGCCAACGGCCCGTAGCACATCGCGGAAATGATGATCAGCGCCACAATCAACGCGACAATCATCGGTTTGTTGATGAGTTGGGTGTCCGCCTGTTGCGGGTAACCGGCCAGAGTTACGGCACCGCGCAGGGCCGCCTCGTCGTAACCATCGATCTTTACGTCACCAACGCTTACCTGCACCGCGCTGCCAGCGGGGGCGGCTTCGCTGCTGTAAGGCAGACCTTGTTTGACCAGGAAGGTTTTGACCTTGTCGCAAGGGCTGTCAAAACGCGCCTTGCCCACCGGGTCGAACTGGAAGGTGCAAGTGTTCGGATCGGCCAGTACGGTGATCGGCGCCTGTTGGCTGGCCCGGTCGATGGCCGGGTTGGCGTAGTGGGCCAGGGTCTTGAAGATCGGGAAGTACAGCGTGGTGGCCAGCAGCAGACCCAGCATCAGGATCGGTTTGCGCCCGACCCGGTCCGACAGCCAGCCGAAGAAAATGAAGAACGGCGCGCCGATCGCCACGCTGACGATCAGCAAGGTATTGGCCAGGGCCGGGTCCATCTTCAGGAATTGAGTGAGGAAGAACAGCACGTAAAACTGCGCGGCGTAGAAGGTCACGGCTTGCCCGGCGTTGATGCTGAACAACGCGATCAGTACGACTTTGAGGTTCTCCCATTGGCCGAAGGATTCGCGGATCGGCGCCTTGCAGCACTTGCCTTCCTCTTTCATTTTCAAGAAGGCTGGCGACTCGTGCAGGCTTAGGCGAATCCAGGTCGAAATGCCCAGCAGGACGATCGACAGCAGGAACGGAATACGCCAGCCCCAGACTTCGAATTGATCACCGGTGAAGTAGCGGCTGCCGAGTACCACCAGCAGCGACAGCAGCAAACCGAGAGTCGCGGTGGACTGAATCCAACTGGTATGGAAACCGCGTTTGCCGATCGGCGCGTGTTCTGCAACGTAGGTTGCAGCGCCACCGTATTCGCCGCCAAGTGCCAGGCCCTGGAGCATTCGCAGCACCACCAGAATGATCGGTGCGGCAATGCCGATGCTGGCGTAGGTCGGCAACAGGCCGACGCAGAAGGTCGCCAGGCCCATCAGGATGATCGTTGCGAGGAAGGTGTATTTGCGCCCGATCATGTCTCCCAGGCGGCCAAACACCAAGGCTCCAAACGGCCGCACGATGAAACCGGCGGCGAAGGCCATCAGCGCGAAGATGAACGCTGTGGTGTCGTTGACTCCGGCGAAGAACTGTTTGCTGATCACCGCCGCGAGGGCGCCGTAGAGGAAGAAGTCATACCATTCGAACACCGTCCCGAGGGACGAGGCGAAGATGACTTTCTGGGTGTCCTTGCTGGTGCCGGCGCTGAGCGTCGCGGCTATTGCTTGAGCCTGTTCTGACATGTTGGTATCCCTCACAGTGTTTATTTATTGTTGTTCCACTGTCAGCGCCGGCCTTGTGGGCTGGCGCCGCTATTCCATTTTCCGAGTTCCCGTAGCAGCTGCCGAGCCTGCGAGGCTGCGTTCGAGGACGAAGTCCTCGCAAATCCTGAGCCCGCAATTCGCCAGTAAGAATGCGTTACCTGATTCGACGACTGCTTCGCAGCCGAACGCAGCCTCGCAGGCTCGGCAGCTGCTACGAAGATAGTCTTTCACCTGTTTCAACGTTGTGTAGATACCTTTGGGTCGATGCGGCGAGAATCAGCTGCGCCGCTTTCTCGGCGATCATCAGTGTAGGTGAGCAGGTATTGCCCGAGGTGATGTGCGGCATGATCGAGGCATCGGCAATGCGCAGGCCGGGAATGCCGTGGACCCGCAACTGGGCGTCGACCACCGCGTCTGCGTCGTTGCCCATGCGGCAAGTGCCGACCGGATGGAAAATCGTCGTGCCGATGCGCGCGGCGGCTTCGTGCAGTTGCTCTTCGCTTTGCAAGGCCGCTCCCGGCAGGTATTCGACCGGTTTGAACGGTTGCAAGGCCGGCGCGGCAACGATGCGTCGGGTCAGGCGAATGGCATCGGCGGCCACGCGCAGGTCTTCGGGATGGCTCAGGTAATTGGGCTGAATCAACGGCGCTTGCTGCGGGTCGGCCGAACGAATCTCTACTCGGCCACGGCTTTGCGGGCGCAGGTCGCACACCGACGCGGTGAACGCCGGGAACGCATGCAAGGGTTCGCCGAAGCGCTCAAGCGAAAGCGGCTGGACGTGATATTCGAGGTTCGCTGAGGTTTGTTCCGGCCCGGAGCGAGCGAAGGCACCAAGTTGACTCGGCGCCATCGACAACGGGCCGCTGCGGTCGTACAGATAACGCAGGCCCATGCCCATTTTGCCCCACAGGCTGCCGGCGATCTGGTTCAGGGTCCGGGCGTTTTCCAGTTTGTAGATCAGCCGCAACTGTAAGTGATCCTGCAGGTTGCCACCGACGCCATTGAGCTCGTGGGCGACGCCGATTCCCAGGCGTTTGAGCAGGCTGCCCGGGCCAATGCCGGAACGTTGCAGGATGCTCGGCGAGCCGACGGAGCCAGCGCTGAGGATGATCTCCCTGCGAGCGGTGAAGGTTCTTGTCTGGCCTTGCCAGCGCGCACTGACCTTTGATGCCCGACCGTTTTCCAGCAGCACGCGGTCGACGTCGACGTCGGTCAATACGGTGAGGTTAGGTCGATGGCGAATCGGTTTGAGAAAGGCCTTGGCGGCATTCCAGCGTACCCCGGATTTCTGATTCACCTGGAAGTAGCCACACCCTTCGTTGTCGCCCTGGTTGAAGTCATCGACGTTGGCGATGCCACTTTGTTCAGCGGCGCTGCGGAAGGCGTCGAGAATCGGCCATGACAGTCGCTGGCGTTCAACTCGCCATTCCCCGGCGGCGCCGTGAAACGCCGAGTCACCGGCAAAATGGTTTTCGCTCTGCTTGAACAACGGCAGCACGTCGTTCCAGCTCCAGCCGGGATTACCTTCGGCAGCCCAACGGTCGTAATCGCCAGCCTGGCCGCGCATGTAGATCATGCCGTTGATCGACGAGCAACCGCCCAGAACCTTGCCGCGCGGGTAGCTCAGGCTGCGGCCTTGCAGGCCGGCTTGCGCTTCGGTCTTGAAGCACCAATCGGTGCGCGGGTTACCGATACAGAACAGGTAACCGACCGGTATGTGAATCCACGGATAGTTATCGCGCCCGCCGGCTTCAAGCAGCAGCACCCGGTGTTGCGGGTTGGCGGAGAGCCGATTGGCCAGCAGGCAACCGGCCGGTCCGGCGCCGACCACGATGTAATCGTATGCATCAACGGCAGGTTGCATCCATGACCTCGCAGCGTTTTGTTCTTATTGGGATCCATCCTAGTTGTTAGTTTTCGGCGAAAGAATGTTAGTTTTTGCTCAGCTGCTGTGCGTTTTTAAACAGTGATCGACACCTACGTATGCAAGGAAGGCTGATGTTCGATTGGAATGACTTGCGGTTTTTTCTCGAATTGCAACGCAGCGGTCGCTTGTTGACCGCCGCCCGGCGCTTGAAAACCACTCACGCTACGGTGGCGCGGCACATCGAGGCGATCGAAACGAGCCTCGGTACCGCGCTGTTTGTCCAGCAAGCCCAGGGTTACCAACTGACTCCGGCCGGCGAAGCGTTGCTCAAACACGCTGAAGCCATGGAAAACGTCGCGTTGCTGGCGCAGGAGGAAATCACCCAATCCAGCGCGCCGCTGGGCAAGATTCGAGTCGGGGTGACCGAAGGCTTGGGGATCATGTTCCTCGCCAGTCGCATGCAGGGCTTGTTTGATCGCTATCCGGGGCTGGAAGTGGAGCTGGTGGCCGTGCCGCGTTTCGTCAGCATCCTCAACCGCGAAGCCGAGATCAGCATTCACCTGGAACGCCCGGCCGCCGACATGCTGGTCACTCGCAAGCTCACCGATTACCGCTTGGCGCTCTATGCCAGTCAGTCCTACCTCGACCGTTCGCCGCCGTTGCGCAGCCGTGAAGACCTGGCGCGACATGCCTGGATAGGTTACGTCGACGATCTGTTGTTCAGTCAGGAGTTGATGTTCCTCAACGGTTTCTGCCGCAGCCCTCAGGTGGTGTTTCACAGCACCAGCGTGATTGCCCAGCAGCAGGCGGCGCGCTCGGGGTTGGGGATCGCTGTGCTGCCTTGCTATATGGCTAGTAGCGACCCGGAATTGGTGCCGCTGCTGCCGGCTGAAAGTATTCAGCGCAGTTACTGGATCAGCACTCGCCGTGAATTGCATAAGTCGGTGCGGTTGCGGGTGTTGTGGGATTACGTGGTGGGGTTGTGTGATAGCGAGCAGGCGCTGCTGCTCGGCCAGCCCCCAAACGCGTAGGAGCTGCCGAAGGCTGCGATCTTTTGATCTTGGTTTTTGACGGTGTACATATCCATTTCTGCGGTAACGGCTGCTGGCGGTTTCGCCCTTACGGCGCCTCACTTTTCCAGACGCCGAAAAGTAAGCAAAAGGCTTCGCCCCAAGCGTACGGCACCTCGCCTAGGCTCGGCGTTCCTTCGCTCCGGTATTCATCAGGGGGCATCGCCTACGGTCTGCTGCGCGACGACCTCCTCTCGATGTGTCCGGCTGCGCCGTACGGCGCTACGCGCCAACCCCCTGATGAACACCTCCACTCAGCCTCCCGAAGGGGCGGGTAGATCAAAAGCAAGGCACGGCGGCCTGACAGCCGGCCTGAGTGGTTGGGGCGCGCTACTTCATTGTGGGTGGGTGAAATCTGTAGGAGCTGCCGAAGGCTGCGATCTTTTGATCTTGGCGGCCTGACAGCCGACCAATTTCTTGCAGGTGTACGCCAATCCATTGTGAGAGCCGAGCTTGCTCGGGGTTATGGGGTGATTTCGAACGCGGTGCTTCCCAGTCGCTCGCCATTGACCATGATGTGCACCGCGTGTTGGCCAGCGTAATGCTTGCGGGTGGTTAGCTCGCGGATCTGCTGGGTGCGGCTGAGGGTTTGTCGGGCGTGGGCGGGCAGGGTGAGGCCCTTGAGTTTGAAGACTTTCGCTGAGGTTGCGCCTGAGGCTTTGACGTAGTCGATGGCGTAATCGACCACCAGTCGCTGGTTGCCGCTGGCGGTTGAATGAAGGTCGAACGAGAGCGTGATGGTCTCGCCGAGACTGATCACCGCCGGTTCAACCTTGAAGTTATGGATCTGGACCTCGGGTTTACCACCAGCGCCGATGATTGCCAGTGCCCGTTGGTTGCCCTGTTTGATCAGGCTGCGCAGGGCATGTTTGGCGATCCACGCGGTGCGCGGGTCTTCCAGTGACCAGCCTTCGATCAGGCTCAGCACCCACTCGGGGTGGTCTTTGGTGATGTCGTTGAGGTGATTGGCCACCGACTTGCGTACGTAAACGCTGCTGTCGGCCTTGAGGTTGTCGAGGATCGTTGCGACCAGCGTCGGGTCGGCTTGCACCTGTTCGAGGCGAAACGACCACGGCAGGCGCGGGCGACTGCCTTCGCTGGCCAGGCGACGGACGTGTTCGTTGTCGTCCAGCGACCAGTCGTGCATCAGCGCCAGTGAGCGTTCGAAGTCGCTACGCAAGAAATACCGGATCGCGAATTCCGAGGATCCGAACGTGGTGAAGTACTTGAGCGCGTCCATCGACAACTCGAACGCGTGGGCACCATAAGTGGCGACGTAGTGAGGCAGGAACATACTGACGAAGCCGCTGTTCAAACGCGGTGCGAGCGGACGCAGGATCTCCAGTGTCTGCTCATAGCTCAGCGGCAACACCGCGTGCAGGCATTCGCCGACTCGCGCCATGCGCTGCATCACCGACAACTCGGCCAGGCCTTCATTGGCCAGTTTCAGGAACGCCTTGGCGTTGAACGCCGGGTATACCGCACGCATTTCGGTGGCGATGTGTTGCAAGCGCTCGGCGTTGAAGATTTCCTTCAGGGCCGGGGAGGATTGGTCGGCGCTACTCATCATGTATTCCTTTCAACATTTCAGATCAAAAGATCGCAGCCTGCGGCAGCTCCTACGGGGAACGCGATCTTTTCGGGTTTCAAGGCTTGACCATCTCTTCCTCAAGCTGATCCGCCTCGAACAGCCGCGCCAGTTCGGCCCGGGCTTCCTGGGCGGTCTGCAAGACTTTCGTGGCATCGTCGTAGATCGCGTGCTGGGCTTCGAGCACCTGTTCGTCGTGATGCTTGAACGTTTCGATGCGGGCATCGGCCTGCGTCTTGCTCAGGCCCAGACCGAGCAGGGTTCGGCGACTCATTTCCAGGCTTGAATAATAGGTTTCCCGGATAGCCTCGGCACCGAGGTCGACCAGGCGGTGCACATGCTGGCGGTTACGGGCACGGGCGATGATTTTCAGATGCGGGTAGAGCTTGCGC
Source organism: Pseudomonas sp. NPDC087697 (assembly GCF_044743155.1). NCBI lineage: Bacteria > Pseudomonadati > Pseudomonadota > Gammaproteobacteria > Pseudomonadales > Pseudomonadaceae > Pseudomonas > Pseudomonas sp. NPDC087697. Next base: position 26,218 of record NZ_JBIUVW010000032.1, read on the forward strand.
ACCAATTCGGCGGTCTTGATGTTGGTGTCCGGGTCATCGGTGGCAATCACAAAGAATTCTGCCTGCCCGACCTTGGCCGCGCTGAGAATCTCCGGACGCATCGGGTCACCGTAGAACACCGGCACGCCGCCAAAACTGCGGGACAGCTCAATGGTTTCCACCGACGTGTCGAGGGCGACGAACTGAATTTTTTGTGCCCGCAGGATCCGCGCCACGATCTGTCCCATACGGCCCATGCCGGCGATCACCACGCGGGGAGCGTCGGTGTCGATTTCGCGCAAATGCGGCGGCACGGCGACGGGCTGGATTTTCGATTTCACCAGTCGACCGCACATCAGCAGCAACAGCGGTGTCACGGCCATGGACAGGGTGATGGCCAGCACCTGAAGGTCGTACATCCGTGGGTCGAACAAGCCTTGATCGCGGCCGATCTTGAACACCACGAACGCAAACTCACCGCCCGCCGCCAGCACGATGCCCAGGCGCAACGCACTCAGCCGGCTCAGACCTCCGGCCAGCCGACCGACAACAAACAGCAGCGGCAGTTTGAGCATGATCAGCAGCAGGGTCAGGCCCAACACGGTCGCCGGGGCACTGAACAACAGGCTGATATTGGCGCCCATGCCGACACTGATGAAAAACAGCCCCAGCAGCAGGCCCTTGAACGGCTCGATCTGCGCTTCCAGTTCATGGCGGTACTCCGAGTCCGCCAGCAGCAAACCGGCGAGGAATGCACCGAGTGCCATCGACACACCCACCAGGTCCATCAGCCACGCTGTGCCGATCACCACCAGCAGCGCAGTGGCGGTCGAGACTTCCGGCAGACCGGTTTTGGCGACGATACGAAACACCGGTCGCAACAGGTAACGCCCACCGATCACTACCACCGCGATGCTGCCCAGCACTCGCAGGACATGGTTCAAGCCCTCGGCCGCCGTGGTGGTGTGATCACCGCCAGCGAGCAGCGGCACCATGGCAATCAGCGGGATCGCCGCGATGTCCTGAAACAGCAGAATGGCAAACGCCAGCCGTCCGTGAGGACTGGTCAGTTCTTTGCGTTCAGCCAGGCTTTGCAGGCCGAATGCGGTGGACGACAACGCCAGCCCCAGACCGAGCACGATCGCACTGTTGAGCGCCTGGCCAAACACGTAGAGCGCCAGCACGCCGATCACTGAACCGGTCAGCAGCACCTGCGCCAGACCGACGCCAAACACTGCTTTGCGCATCACCCACAGCCGTCGCGGCGACAGCTCAAGACCAATGATGAACAGCAGCAGGACCACGCCAAGCTCGGAAATATGGCTGACGCTTTGCGGATTGCCAATCAACCCCAGCACCGAGGGCCCGATGATCACCCCGGCCAGCAGATAGCCCAACACCGCACCCAGTTGCAGGCGTTTGGCTAAAGGTACAGTGAGCACCGCGGCGAACAGAAAGACCACAGCGGCTTGCAACAGGTTGCCTTCATGGGGCATGGCTTACTCCTGGGAAAACGTCGAACAACACAAAATGCGGACAATCATGGGTCAAAGAGGCGGACAGGATAAAGGCTGGGCCGGCATCAGTCAGTCATGAGTGCCGGCTATCGCGGATTAGCGCGTTACAATTTGCATCAATTTGTTACATTCATAGGATAAGCTGATCAATTCGTTTGCCGGTGAGTGTGCGTCATGGCCATCAATTTCGACCTGAATGACTTGCAGGCTTTTCGCGCCGTGGTCGAGCAGGGCAGCTTTCGCAAGGCTGCTGACACGGTGCGCATTTCCCAGCCGGCGTTGAGCCGACGGATTGAAAAGCTCGAAGACGCGCTGGGCGTCAAATTGTTCGAACGCACGACTCGCCGCGTTAGTCTGACCCAGGCAGGACGTGCGTTTGCGCCCAGTGTCGACCGTTTGCTGGATGACCTGGATGTGGCGCTGCTGGGGATCAGCGATGTGGCGTCGACCCGATTGGGCTACGTCACCGTGGCTTGCGTGCCTTCGGCGGCCTACTACTTCATGCCGCAAGTGGTCGCCCAATACCATCAGCGATTTCCGCGAATCAAGGTCAAGGTTCTCGACTCCAGTGCCCATGACGTGCTGAGTGCAGTGGTCAATGGCGAGGCGGATTTCGGCTTGAGTTTCATGGGCACGCTGGAGGCTGAGGTCGAGTTCGAACCGCTGGTGCAGGAACGTTATGTGGTCGCTTGCCGGCGCGATCATCCCTTGGCCAGTCGCGCAAGCGTGAGCTGGAGCGAGCTGTACCAGCAGGATTACATCTCCCTCGACAAGACTTCGGGCAATCGCTTCCTGCTGGATCAGGCGCTGAGCGGGATCGTGCCGGCGCGTCAGAGCATCTGTGAAACCCGACACGTCACCACCATGATCGGCCTGGTCGAGGCTGGGCTGGGTATTGCTGCGGTGCCGTTGATGGCGATGCCCGGCAGTGGCCACCCGATTCTGACCCATGTGCCACTGACCGACCCGCAAGTGATGCGCAGTGTCGGCCTGCTCAAACGCCGAGGGCGGACGTTGACGCCAGCCGCTTTGGAGCTCGAGCGGTTGATCGTCGAAATGAAGGTCAGCCAACCACCAGAACCGGCCTCAGCGCAGATCGGCTGAGGCCGCGCCGGGTTTAGCGGTTGACCGAGTCGAGTCCGGTTGCCGTGACATCGGGTTGGGCGGCCGGGGAGGCGAGGTAGTCGAGCAACGCCTTGGCTTGCGCCGGGTGTTGCGCGCCAACCGGGATGCCTGCGGCGAAGCGTGTGACTGACTGCACGGATTCCGGAATCTTGCCGACGAAAGTCACGCCGGGCACCGGGAGCAATTCACTGACCTGCTGGAAGCCCAGTTGGTAGTCGCCAGTAGCAACCACAGTGCCGACCGGGATTTTCGGCACCATGGTCGATTTGGCTTTGAGCTGCGGCTCGATACCCAGGCGCTTGAACATCTGGTCCTGGATGTACACACCGCTGGCGCTGTCGGAATAGGCCACGGACTTGGCGTTGAGCAGTGTCGCCTTCAGCCCCTCGATCGAGCCGATGTCCGGCTTTGTCGCGCCCTCGCGCACCACCAGACCAATCCTCGAATCGGCCAGTTCAACTCGTGACCCGGGCAAAACCTTGCCTTGCTTGATCAGCTCATCGAGGGCGTAGCCGACCATAATCACCACATCAGCGTGCTCGCCACGGGCCAGCCGATTGGGGATTGCTTCAGGCGCCTTGCCCATGGACGGGCCGAGCGCCGTATCGAGCGTGTTGCCGGTGGCGGCGGTGAACTTCGGACCGAGCACTTTATAGGCGGCGGTGAAGCCACCGGAGGTCATCACCCGAAGTTCTTCGGCCTGCGCCACGGCGCTCAGGCCCATGACGCTGATCAGGGTCAACGCCATGAGGTTCAATCGTTTTTCCATAGTGCTTCTCTCAGCAAGGCATAAGTATCTACACATCTTTCTGTTCCGACTCCCGTAGCAGCTGTCGAGCCTGCGAGGCTGCGTTCGAGGACAAAGTCCTCGCAAATCCTGGATCTACGGTTTACCTGGAAGAACCTGCCAGTTGATTCAACGACTGCTTCGCAGCCGAACGCAGCCTCGCAGGCTCGACAGCTGCTACGGGAGCAGTTCGGCACCGCATTTCAACGTTCTAGAGATGCCTATGCTCATCAAGGGGCAGGGGCGGCTTGCAAACGGCCGGTCGAGCGCCGGTACAGGTAAAGCGTTGCGCACAACGCACACAGCGCAGCGAAACTCATCCAGTAACCGGGGGCGGCCTTATCGCCTGAGTATTGAATCAAGAAGGTCGAAATCGCCGGGGTGAAGCCGCCGAACACCGCAGTCGCCAGGCTGTAGGCCAGGGAGAAACCGGCCACGCGAACTTCCACCGGCATGATTTCGGTCAGCGCAGCAACCATTGCGCCGTTGTACAAACCGTAAATGAACGACAGCCACAACAGCACCAGCAGCATGTTGATGAAGCTCGGTGCCTGGGCCAGGTATGACAACGCCGGATAGGCCGTGGCCAGGGTCAGCAGGGTCATGGCGAGCAGCACCGGACGTCGGCCGATGCGGTCCGACAGTGCGCCGCCCAGTGGCAGCCAGCAGAAGTTCGACACGCCGACCAGCAAGGTCACCAGCAACGCATCGGAGGTGCTCAGGTGCAGCACGGTTTTGCCGAAGGTCGGCGCGTACACAGTGATCAGGTAAAACGCGGTGGTGGTCAGCGCCACCATCAGCATCCCGGCGATTACGATCTGCCAGTTCTGCAGCAGTGTGCCGAACACCTGACGCATGCTTGGGCGGTGGCTGCGAGCAGTGAACTCTGCGGTTTCTTCGAGATTGCGCCGCAGTAAAAAGATGAACGGCACAATCATGCAACCGACGAAAAACGGAATGCGCCAGCCCCAGTCGGCGATCATCGTCGCGGGCATCCATTGGTTCAGCGCATAGCCCAGCGCGGCGGCAATGACGATTGCCACTTGCTGACTGGCCGACTGCCAACTGGTGAAAAAGCCCTTGCGGCCCGGTGTGGCGATTTCCGCCAGGTACACCGACACGCCGCCCAGTTCCGCGCCCGCGGAAAAGCCTTGAAGCAGACGGCCGATCAACACCAGCGCCGGGGCAAACAGGCCGATGGTCTCGTAGCCGGGCACCAGCACAATCAGAATCGTGCCGCTGGCCATGATCGACAGGGTGACGATCAAACCTTTGCGGCGACCAACATCATCGATGTACGCACCGAGAATCACCGCGCCCAACGGCCGCATCAGAAAGCCTGCGCCAAACACCGCGAAGGTCATCATCAGCGAGGCGAATTCGCTGCTGGCAGGGAAGAACGCCGCCGCAATATACGTGGCGTAGAAACCGAAGAGGAAGAAGTCGAACTGTTCCAGGAAGTTGCCCGAGGTGACCCGGAAAATTGCACTGGCCTTGCTGCGAGCGGATGTCGCTGGCGGATGGGTTGTAGCCTGCATGTTTTGTCTCCCGCGCTTTTTATGACATGCGCAACGTGGCGCATGGATCTTATTAGGGCGGGATACTGGGGCAGGTCGATCGATATGATAAATGCATATTTAGCATCTATTGATGCGTGCAGATTATCACTGGAGCGAAGCCCTCCAATGAGTCACTGCACGTGCTGCAGCGTGGTGTTTTATCTCGTTACGGTCAGATAACCGCCTGCATCGCGGAGTGGATATGCGACAGCGCTCGCGTTACGTACTCGTCCTTTTCGCCCACCGGGGCGAAATAGTGCAGCACCTCGCGGGCGGCTTCGTGGCTCTTCAGGCGGGCGATCAGCCAGGCCGAGAGGTACTGCGCCGACAGACAGCCGCCGGCCGTGGCGATATTGCCGTCGCTATAAAACGCCTGATTGATGATGTTGATTCCGGCGGCCTCCACCCACGGTTTGCTGGTGGTATCGGTGCAGGCCGGTGCGTGGCCCAGCAATCCAAGCCTGGCCAACAGAAACGTGCCGGAGCATTGCGCTGCCAGCAGTTGTCGGGTGGAGTCCATCCGTAGTTGATCCATGATCGCCGGGTCGTTGGCCACCTCTCGGGTTTTCATCCCGCTGCCCACCAGCACCGCATCGGCCTGACAGGCTTGTGCAAGGTCGATGTGGGCGTCGATGGTCAATCCGTTCATGGACGTCACTCGCGGCGTTGGCGAGGCAATGCTCACGCGCCAGTTCTTATCTCCCAGCAGGGAAATCCGGCTCAACATGCCGAAGGCAATCAAGGAATCCAGTTCGTTGAAACCATCGAACGTCAGAATGGCGATGTGCATGGCAATCATCCGGCAGGGCCCGCTCAGGCAGGCGCGATTGTATTTTCAGCAGACTACTCTGGTCTTTGGTGGAAACGCCGGTACAGTCAATCGCAGAATCATCGCTACAGTGAGATGTGAGCGTTTCGAATGATTGGATGCAATCGCGGTCCCGGAACGGGTGCCACGAATTCACTGGAGGAATACTGATGCTGCATCAAAAAAACCTGACCATTCTGGCTCTGTTTGCGGGTCTTACCGTTGTCTGCCCGATGGCCCTGGCCGATGATCCCGTGCAAGCCAGCGTCCAGGCGTCACCGATCAACGCTCGGAACCTGCAAGTCGGCGATCATGCGCCGGACATCTACAGACGCTATGACAAAGCCCTGGCCGACTGGAAGAGTCGCGGTTTGAAAACCCCGCAAAGCCAGAGCCAGTGGGTGCAAATCAACGACAAGTACATGCTGGTGCACACCACCAACGGACAGATTCTGGCGGTCATGCCGATTGAGCGTTGAGCCGCTTCAGGCACCAGTGTTTTCAACAGGATTGCTCTGCGAGGCGAAATCTGAGAAAACGCGGTCCGTGTTTAGGGTCATCGCTAACGAGAGAGCAGTAATGAACGAAGAATTGCAGGTCATCGACCTTGAAGTGGGCGATGGCAAAGCGGCCGTCAAAGGCGCCTTGATTACCACCCAGTACCGCGGTTTTCTTGAGGACGGTACGACCTTCGACTCGTCGTATGATCGTGGCAAACCTTTTCAGTGCGTGATCGGCACTGGCCGTGTGATCAAAGGTTGGGATCAGGGCTTGATGGGCATGAAGGTTGGTGGAAAGCGCAAGTTGCTGGTGCCGGCGCATCTGGCCTATGGCGAGCGTTCGATGGGCGCCATCACGCCCAATTCCAATCTGATTTTCGAGATTGAATTGCTAGAAGTGCTGACGCGCGACGATTGACGGCTGTTACGCCTGGAACCCTGGCAACTGGCTGATTCGCTCACTGAGAAACTCTGTGAGCAACCGCGCGCGCAACGGTCGATACCGTCGTTCCGGGTAGAGCAGGAACGCTTCGTTGGCCGGGCCGCTCCACTGCGGCAGCACCCGTACCAACTGGCCGCTTTCCAGCAGATCGCTGACCAGCCAGGCCGGGGTGATGCACAGCCCTGTGCCGAGCAGAAGGCCGTCGCGGATCGCCAATGAGCTGTTGGCTCGATAGCGTCCTTGAGCGATGACCGTTGCACGTTCACTGTCGGGGCCGCTCAGTTCCAGTTGATCGCCGGTGGTCAGCCAGGCGAAGCGCAGGAAGTTGTGTTGGTCCAGATCCGTCGGGTGCGTCAATGGCGGATGCTTGCGCAGGTACGCAGGCGCCGCCACCAGCATCCGTGGCGATGTTGCGACACGGCGGGCGATAACATTCGATGGCAGTGCGCCTCCCAGACGCAGGGCCAGGTCGACGTTTTCCTCGGTCAAGTCGACAAAGCGGTCATTGAGGATCAACTCGATCTCGATCTCCGGGTACTGCGCCATAAACTCCAGCAGCAAGGCATTCAGGCGCAACACGCCGAGGCTGACCGGTGCGTTGATGCGCAGCAACCCTTGGGGGCGTTCGGTCAGGCCTCTGACATCGGCGAGCGCTTCGTCGTATTCCTCAAGAATCCGTTTCGTGCGTTCGTAGAAACGCTTGCCCGGCTCGGTCGGCGTCAATCCGCTGCTGCCACGGGTCAACAGGCGCGCACCCAGTTGTTTTTCCAGGGCGGCGATCAGCTTGCTGACGCTGGGTTGAGTGGTTTCCAGCTCACGGGCGGCCGCGGACAGACTGCCGAGTTCGAGCGCACGGACAAAGCACTGCATGGCTTTCAGATCATTCATGGTATTCAATTATGGAATGGACTGTATTCGAATTAACCTTCTATCACGTGTTTTGTGAATAGAACACGCTGACCTCCTCGAAACGCTTCCTCAAGGAGATTCAGCATGAAAAGCCTTCACGGTGCATTGCCAGTGATTCTGTCGTTGAGCGCCTTGTTCGCCATGGCGCCGGTCAACGCCCAGGAGCATTGGGTCAGCACCTGGACCGCCAGCCCTCAACCGATCTGGGGGCATGAGCTGCCACTGCCCACACGCATTCCCGAAACCCTCACCGACAGCACCGTGCATCAGCAGCTGCGAATCAGCAGCGCGGGTGACCGGGTGCGCGTGGTGATTTCCAACGAGTACGGTCAGCAGCCTCTGGTGATCGGCGCTGCCCGGCTGAAGCGGGTCGAGGAGGGCAATGCTGGACAACCGCTGACCTTCAATGGCCAGACGCAATTGCGCATCGCCCCCGGCGAAAAACGCACCAGCGACCCGATTGACCTCCATGTCCCAGCCCTCGCGGAACTGCTGGTCTCGCTGTACTTGCCGCAACGCACGCCGCTGACCACCTTCCATTGGGACGGCAAGCAAACAGCCTTTATCAGTCCCGGCAACCAGACCCAGACCCAGACCCAGACCAAGCACCTGGCCGGTACCAGTGAGGTCGAAGCACGGTTGTTCCTCAGTGAAGTACTGGTCGACGCGGCCCCCGAAACCCGTGGCGTCGTGGTGTTGGGGGATTCGATCACCGACGGTCGTGGCTCGACGCTGAACGGCAATCGGCGCTGGACTGACTTTCTCGCGCAACGCTTGAGCACCCAGCCTGTCGCCGTGCTCAACGCCGGGATCTCTGGCGCGCGGCTACTGGAAGACGGTATGGGCGTGAGTGCGGCCAAGCGCTTCGAGCGCGACGTGTTGCGCCAGCCCGGCGTCAGCAGCGTGGTGTTGATGCTGGGGATCAACGACATCAGCTGGCCGGGCAGCACCTTCGCGCCGAATACGCCGATACCGACACTGGAGACGCTGATCGCCGGTTATCAGCGCCTGATCGACCAGGCGCGGCAGCATAAGGTACGGATCATCGGCACGACCCTGATGCCGTTTGAAAACGCGCTCCAGGGTGCGCCGATCGTGCACTACTACAGCGCCGAGAAAGATCAGTTGCGTCAGGCGCTCAACCAGTGGATTCGCAGCAGCGGGGCGTTCGAAGCGGTGATCGACTTCGACCGGATCATGCGCGACCCACAGCATCCGACACGTTTTCTGCCGATCTACGACTCGGGCGATCACCTGCATCCGGGAGATGTCGGGAATCAGGTGATGGCCGAGGCCGTTGATCTGGACGCTTTGTTTTAGGATTTTCTGCAGTTTGAAGAAGAATCAGGTAAACAACTCAATATCTTCAAGAGTGTCCGAGATGACGGGTTCAAGAGAAGGGAATCGCTCCTTCGCAAGCTTAAAGGCTGCGAGTACCTTCTCTACCTCCAGCTGACCGTGTCGGCGTGCAACATGGCCAAGGGCTGTGATGGCCGCTGATGCAACATTTTCACTCTCACTGTTCAGACAGTGCAGGCATGTGTTCTGAGCCCACACACCATCCGGCTCGTTAAGGCCGATAGAAATCAGTGCCGCGATAACGTCCGCCTCATTTCCCGCAGCAAGAAGAGTGTTCGCTTCGTCGTGGTTCATTGATGGATCTTGATAGAGCAGGCTCACTTTTTAACTCCCTGAATGTTGCCTTTGTTGTCGACCGTTCCGGCTTTGATCAGAGCATATATTCATATGCCTGCTGTCGAGCCTCGCGCTCTGCAAGCTCGGTTGGCGTCATGTATCGGGAGGTGCGGTGATGACCGTCACCTGACGGAGGATTCCAGACTTTTGGTATGTCCTTGCTATGAGCCATGCGCGTCCTTGTTTCGCCTGTTAAATGCGACGAGACGCTATCTCAAGTATGAGTGTCGTGGCTGTAGGACGGGTCTGAAAAATGTGTCCCGGTAACGCTCGCGATGTACGGCATGGGGAAGGGCTTCGAACATTATCGCAATCATGACTGGACCTCCTACCGCTCGCGAAATAACGGGATACGCCCGTTCAAGGAAGGGCGGTACTCCCAGGCAAGCTGATCCAGTGCACCGGTGTGTGTCAGGATTTCGCTGAGTGTGGCGCTTGCGATGCTCAAGGCCAGTGTCTGGCCGGGGCACTGATGGCGGCCGGCGCCGAAGGTGAAGCTGCGGCGAGCCGGGCGGTCGAGGATCAAGGTGTCCGGGTTGTCGTTGAGCTGTGGGTCGCGGTTGGCCGAGGCCAGCAGCACCAGAATGACATCGCCGGGTTTGAGACTCGCGCCGTCGATTTCACAGGGCGCGCTGACGAAGCGACGGGTGTTCTGGACCGAAGGATCATGGCGTTGAACTTCTGTCAGAAGGTCGCTGATCCGCGCCGGGGCACGCTGCATTTCACCCTTGAGGTGCGGGTTGCGGATCAATGCCAGCAAGGCGTTGCCGATCAACCCAGCGGTGGCTTCGTAGGTCTGGGAAAGCAGGCCAATCAGGTTGGCGAGCAGGGCTTCGTGGTCTGCCATGCGCTGGAGAATGCTTTCAAGTAGAGGGCTTTGGTGGTCCCCCGCGCTCAGGCGTTCTACGAAGTAACCGTTTAAGTGTTCCGCTGCCGCATGGGCCGTGTCCAGCTGGGCCGGGCTGCTAAGGGGCGACAGGCACGCGACGAAATCAGCGGTCAGCTCGCTGAGTGTTCGACCCTCGGTTGGAGTGAAGCCGAGCAGCGCGGCGACCACGCAAACCGGGCCCATGAACATTGCCTTGTGCAGTCCGTCGGCGGACAGGCTGATCAACCGGGCGCGAACCAGTGCGCTGACCGTCTCTGCATCGATCATTTCCAGTCCCGGTTGTATGGCTGACCTCGGGCAGCGCTGGCGCTCACCGTCGTTCATCCGCATCAACTGGCCAAACACTTTGCCGGCGTAACCCTGCGCAATGGCCTTGGGCACCGGTTCGTGGGCCGGACGGACCTTGCAGTCGGGATGGGCCAGCACGGCGGCGACGGCGTGGGCGCTGCAGGCCACCCACAGGCCCAGACCTTGATGAAACGAAAGGCCACTTTCGGCCCGCAAGGCGGCGTAGTAAGGGTAGGGGTCGGAATGTGTCGCGGCGATGATCGGGTCCATGAGGCGCAGCCTTATTCGTCGGTGGAAAGTGTTGCTACTATCTCCAGTCCGCAAGGGCGACGATTCGTCCGGGAGCGAAATATGAACGTATCGAACGCAGTGAGTGGAGTGAACGTTGAACAACATGACATCGGCGTCTCGCAAGTGGCGGCGGCGATTGCCGAGCCGGCCCGGACGAAAATTCTCTGCTCGCTGATGGATGGCCACGCGCGTACCAGCACCGAACTGGCGACCATCGCCGACGTCAGCGCCTCTACCGCCAGCGCTCATCTGGCAAAACTGAAGGACCTGGCGTTGGTGCGGTTGCACGTTCAGGGCCGTCATCGTTATTACAGCCTGGCGGATCAACGGGTCGCCCAGGCCTTGGAGGCGCTGATGGTGATCGGCCAGAACGCCGCGCCAACCTTTACTCCCCGCACCCCGGATCGCCTGCAATTCGCCCGCACTTGTTACGACCACATGGCCGGGACGTTGGCAGTGTTGCTGCATGACCGAATGCTTGAGGCAGGTTGGTTGCTGGCGTCAGAGCAGGGCGATCAGCACTATGCGTTGAGTGAAACCGGTGAACGGTTCTTCGAAGGGCTGGGTATCGAAGTGAAAACCCTGAGCACCCTGCGCCGACGTTTTGCCTGTTCCTGTCTGGACTGGAGCATGCGCCGCCCGCATCTCGGCGGAGCATTGGGCGCGGCGTTGCTGCAAACGGCGATCAAGCGCAAATGGCTGACACAGGATCTGGACAGCCGTGCGCTGGCGTTGACGGCGACCGGACGCAAAGAGCTCTCGGCCAGGTTCGCGGTTGAACTGCCGGTTCAGGCGAAGGTGGAGCTGTCTGGTACCACTGAGCCAAGAAGTCGCTCGGTCGCCAGCCCTTCGCCATAGCAGCAGGTATTTGCTATCGGCTGGCCGAGGCCATCAGCACGCCAAAGCCTGCGAACGTTACACCTGACACCTTCGCGGCCAGCCAGGAACCTTTTTGGCTCGACAGCCAGCCTTTGGCCGCATTGGCGAGCACGGCATAGCTGCCATGAATCACGATCACCAGCACGCTGTAGGAGCTGACCAGGGTAAAAAACTGGCTGTAGTAGTGCGCCGAAGTGTCGATGAACTGCGGAAACACCGCCAGAAAGAAGAACACAGCCTTGGGGTTCAACAGCTGGAGCGACGCTGCTTCGATGAAGCGATACCCAGGGCTGGATGAGTTCACTTCACGCTCAGGGATGAAACGGTCTGTACGCCAGCTTTTGTAACCCAGGTACAAAAGATAGGCCGCGCCTGCGTATTTCAATGCGGTGAACGCGCTCGCGGAGGTCGCGAGTATCAGGCCAACGCTGGTTGCACTAATGCCGGCAACGACAAAGGCTCCCAGAGCAATGCCCAGGATACCCGGCAGTGCGCCAGTCCAGCCATGGCGCAGCGAGTTGGTAAGCGTCAGAACCACGCCAGGCCCTGGGCTGAGAATGGTCAAAGTGGCAAACAGTAGAAATAATCCGTAGCTATTCATTTTTCACTCCATCAGGTGGCGCTGGCTGCGTGCCCGCAGATTGGCGTGACGAGAAGGGCGTGACAAACGCTTTAATTGCACGGCATATGTGACTAAATTAGACGCATGATTAATCAACTACCCCCCTTGAACGCTGTTCGCGCTTTCGCGGTCGCTGCTCGTCATCAGAGCTTCAGTCTCGCGGCCGAGGAGCTGCATGTCAGTCACAGTGCCGTCAGTCGTCACATCAAACTGCTTGAGGAGCACCTGGGTGTGCTGCTGTTCGAGCGGCGTATCCGGCAATCGGTGCTGACTCCGGCAGGACAGAGTTTCTTTGAGCAGGTCAGCGCTGGTCTGTCACAGATTGCCAACGCCGCATCGGCACTCAAGCAACACGCCTCGCTGCGCACAGTGAAGATCAACGTCCGCCCGACTTTTGGCCAGCGCTGGCTGACGCCGAGACTGGCGGATTTCATGGCGCTGCACCCGGACATCAAAGCGCAGGTGGTCACTTCCACGCTGGCGCCCGATCACGCACGAGACGGATTCGACATTGTTATTCGACGTGGTCGCGACGGCTGGGCGCCCGACATTCACGCTCAGGTACTGTTTGAAGACGAACTGCTGCTGGTCGCGGCGCCATCGCTGATCAAGCGTTTACCGCTCGACGACTTGAACGCCCTGAGCCGACATACCTTGCTGACCGCCAAGACACGTCGTGAGGACTGGCACAACTGGGCCCTGCTGTTTGGCGAAACACAGTCAGCGACTCAGGTAACGCTGCAGTTCGATCACATGCATCCGGTGCTTGAGGCCGCCGTGGAGGGACAGGGCATTGCCTTGTGTCCGGCCTCCTTGCTGGGCAGCGACCTGTCGAGCGGCCGGCTGATCTGCCCGTTGCCCGGACTGCGGATGCCGTTGCCGCGTTATTACTACGGTGTTGCGCCGGACGTGACGGGGCACACTCAGGTCTTTCTTGAGTGGTTGTTTGCCCGGATCGAAGCCGATGCCGGTCAGGTGGAGCGGTTGATTGCAGGATGATTTGAAGATCAAAAGATCGCAGCCTTCGGCAGCTCCTACGGATGTACACCGCTCTTTGTATGGAGGTGACGGCGCAGACCCAGGTGTTTTGTAGGAGCTGCCGCAGGCTGCGATCTTGACGCTTTCCCGGTCAACAAAAAGCCCACCCACCGCGTTAGCGATGGGTGGGCTTTTTAGTGCCTCAAGCGCTGGATCAGACCTTGACGATCCAGCCCTCTGGCGCTTCGATGTCGCCAGTTTGCACACCGGTCAGCTCTTTGTAGAGCTTCTGAGTGACCGGGCCGACTTCGGTTTCGCTGTGGAACACGTGCAGTTTGCCGTTGTACTCGATGCCGCCGATTGGCGTGATCACCGCAGCAGTACCGCAGGCGCCGGCTTCCTTGAAGTCGCCGATCTTGTCGATGAACACATCGCCTTCAATGACTTCCATGCCCAGACGCGATTTAGCCAGCTCGATCAACGACAGACGGGTGATGCCCGGCAATACCGAAGGGGATTTCGGCGTGACGAATTTGTTGTCGTGGGTGATACCAAAGAAGTTGGCCGAGCCGACTTCTTCGATCTTCGTGTGGGTCATCGGGTCCAGGTAGATGCAGTCGGCGAAATGCGCCTTCTTGGCCTCGGAGCCGGGCATCAGGCTGGCAGCGTAGTTGCCACCGACCTTGGCAGCACCGGTGCCTTGTGGGGCGGCGCGGTCGTAGCTGGAAATCAGGAAGTTGTGCGGGGTCAGGCCGCCCTTGAAGTAGGCGCCGACCGGGATGCAGAAGATCGAGAAGAGAAACTCGGGAGCGGTGCGCACGCCGATGTTGTCACCCACGCCGATCACGAACGGACGCAGGTACAGCGCGCCGCCAGTGCCGTACGGCGGAATGAAACGCTCATTGGCACGAACCACGGCCTTGCAGGCTTCGATGAAGTCTTCGGTTTCCACCTGCGCCATCAGCAGGCGAGCGCAGCTGCGCTGCATGCGCAGGGCGTTCTGGTCCGGGCGGAACAGGTTGATCGAACCGTCCTTGCAACGATAGGCCTTCATGCCTTCGAAGCATTGCTGGCCGTAGTGCAGGGCGGTCGAGCCTTCGCTGATGTGCAGCACGTTGTCGGAGGTCAAGGTGCCTTTATCCCAGGAACCGTTGCGCCAGTACGACAGATAACGCTTGTCTGTCTTGATGTAGTCAAAACCCAGCTTGTCCCAATTGATGCTTTCGTTACCCATGACACCCTCTATCACTTAACAATCGCCTGAACGGTTCAAGGCTTCTGACGTTTTTCTGGATGGGGACAACAATACTTCATTCCGGGCCGAATTCGCAGCCCGGAATTTGATCCATTCGTAGCAGCTGTCGAGCACCGCGAGGCTGCGTTCGGCGGCGCAGCCGTCGCAATATCTGCAACCGCGTTCTTGCAGGCTGACCGCATCAGCCGGATTACGGCGGCTTTGCCGCCGAACGCAGCCTCGCGGTGCTCGACAGCTGCTACGGGGGGGCGGCAGCTTTTTAAAGGTGTAACGCGTGACCAAGGGCACGCAACGCCGCTTCCTGCACCGCTTCACCCAACGTCGGGTGGGCGTGGATGGTGCCGGCGATGTCTTCCAGGCGTGCGCCCATTTCCAGGGACTGGCCGAACGCTGTCGACAACTCGGACACGCCGACACCGACCGCTTGCCAGCCAACAATCAGATGATTGTCACGCCGTGCGACCACCCGCACGAAGCCGCTTTTCGACTCCAGGGTCATCGCCCGGCCATTGGCGGCGAACGGGAAGTTCGACACGATGCAATCCAGGCCTGCAGCCTTGGCTTCGTCCGGAGTCTTGCCGACCACCACCAGTTCCGGGTCGGTAAAACACACGGCAGCGATGGCGGTCGGATTGAACTCGCGGTGTTTGCCCGAGATCAGCTCGGCGACCATTTCACCCTGTGCCATGGCGCGGTGGGCGAGCATCGGCTCGCCACTCAGGTCGCCAATGGCCCAGACGTTACGCATGCTGGTCGCGCAGCGGTTGTCGATCTTGATCGCCGAACCGTTCATGTCCAGGTTCAACGCTTCAAGGTTCCAGCCCTGTGTGTTGGGTTTGCGCCCGACCGCCACCAGCACCTGATCGGTGGCGAGGTTCAGGGTTTCACCGTTCGGGTCGCGCACTTGCAAGGTATTTGCTTGTGAATCAAAGCCTTCAACGCTGTGCTTCAAGTAAAGCTTCACGCCGAGTTGTTTGAGTGCTTCGCTCACCGGTTGGGTCAGTTCGGCGTCGTACGCCGGCAGAATCCGATCCTGCGCCTCGACCACGCTGACTTCAGCGCCAAGCTTGCGGTAGGCAATGCCCAGCTCAAGCCCGATGTAGCCGCCGCCAACCACGATCAGCCGTTTTGGCACGCTTGTCGGCGCCAGGGCTTCGGTGGAGGAGATGATCGGCCCACCGATTGGCAGCATCGGCAGGTTGACGCTTTTCGAACCAGTGGCCAGCAGCAGGTGCTCGCACTGGATACGGGTGTCGCCGACTTCGACGGTTTTGCCGTCGATGACCTTGGCCCAGCCGTGAATGACCTGGACCTTGTGCTTTTTCAGCAGCGCCGCGACGCCGGTGGTCAGGCGATCAACGATGCCGTCCTTCCACTCGACGCTTTTGCCGATGTCCAGGGTCGGCGCCGAGACGTTGATCCCGAGAGCCGAATGCTGGCTGTGGTGTTGAGTCTGATGGAACTGCTCGGCCACATGAATCAGCGCTTTCGACGGAATGCAGCCGATGTTCAGGCACGTGCCGCCGAGCGCCTGGCCTTCTACCAGTATGGTGTTGATGCCCAGTTGGCCTGCGCGAATCGCCGCTACATAACCGCCAGGGCCGCCGCCGATGATCAGCAGTGTGGTGTTCAGAGTCTGTTGCATGCCTTGCTCCACAAATGCTTATTCCACGAACAGCGTGGTGGGTTGTTCGAGCAGGCCACGGATGGCCTGGATGAATTGCGCCGCGTCCATGCCATCGACCACCCGGTGATCGAAGGAGCTGGAGAGGTTCATCATCTTGCGAATCACGATCTGGCCTTTGATCACCATTGGCCGTTCAACGATCTTGTTGACGCCGACGATGGCCACTTCCGGCAGGTTCAGCACCGGGGTGCTGACGATGCCACCCAAGGCGCCGAGGCTGGTCAGGGTGATGGTCGAGCCGGACAGTTCGTCGCGGGCGGCCTTGCCATTGCGCGCAGCAGTGGCCAAACGGGCGATTTCCGCGGCGCTGTCCCACAGGCTGCGAGCTTCGGCGTGACGTACCACGGGCACCATCAAGCCAATGTCGCTTTGGGTCGCGACGCCCACATGCACGGCGCCGAGGCGGGTGATGACCTGGGCTTCGTCGTCGTAACGGGCGTTGATCTGCGGGAAGTCGCGCAGGGCAACGACCATGGCGCGCACCAGGAATGGCAGCAAGGTCAGCTTGCCGCGAGTGGCGCCGTGCTTTTCATTCAGATGCGCACGCAGTTCTTCCACCGCGGTCACGTCGATTTCTTCGACATAACTGAAGTGTGCAGCGCGCTGGGTGGCGTCCTGCATGCGCTGGGCGATCTTGCGACGCATGCCGATCACCGGGATCTGCTGCTCGTCATTGCGTTCGGCGTAAGCGGCGCCGGCAGTCGATTTAACGGATGGACCGTGGGCGAGATACGCGTCGAGGTCTTCATACAGAATCCGCCCGGCAGGGCCAGTGCCCTGAACCAGACGCAACTGAATGCCGGCGTCGAGTGCATGTTTACGCACGGCCGGAGAGGCCAATGGACGTTCGTCGGCCTCGCGGGCCACCGGCGCTTGTGCCGCAGGGCGAGAGACTGGGGCGGGTTTGCTGGCAACCACGGTTTCAACCTTGGGTGCAGCCACAGCGGCGGCTTTCGGCGCCTCTTCCTTGACTTCTTTCACAGCGGCCGGCTGCGAGGACTCTTTGACGTTGCCCGCGCCTTCTACTTCGATGCTGATCAGAATGCTGCCCACGGCCATGACTTCGCCAGGCACACCGCCAAGGGCGATGACCTTGCCATGCACCGGGGACGGAATGTCGACCATCGCCTTGTCGGTCATGACATCGGCCAGTACCTGATCTTCGACGACCATGTCGCCGACCTTGACGTGCCACACCGACAGTTCAACTTCTGCAATGCCTTCGCCAATGTCCGGCATTTTAATAACGTGCGTGCCCATTCAGACCTCCATAACCCGTTTCAAAGCCGCGCCCACACGGGACGGACCAGGGAAATAC
Source organism: Pseudomonas sp. NPDC087697 (assembly GCF_044743155.1). NCBI lineage: Bacteria > Pseudomonadati > Pseudomonadota > Gammaproteobacteria > Pseudomonadales > Pseudomonadaceae > Pseudomonas > Pseudomonas sp. NPDC087697. Next base: position 43,746 of record NZ_JBIUVW010000032.1, read on the forward strand.
GCCCATTCCTGCGCATGCGGGTAGGGAGTGTCCCAACCGGTCACACGCTCGATTGGCGCCTCCAGGTAGTGGAAGCAATGTTCCTGAACCAGCGACACGAGTTCGGCGCCGAAACCGCAGGTGCGGGTGGCTTCGTGAACGATCACGCAGCGTCCGGTTTTCTTCACCGACTTGACGATGGTTTCCAGGTCCAGCGGCCACAGGCTGCGCAGGTCGATGACTTCGGCGTCGATACCGGTTTCTTCAGCGGCAACTTGCGAGACATAAACGGTGGTGCCGTAGGTCAGGATGGTCACGTCCTTGCCCGGACGGGTAATGGCGGCGACGTCCAGCGGTACGGTGTAGTAGCCGTCCGGCACTTGTGCGGCCGGGTGTTTCGACCACGGGGTTACCGGGCGGTCGTGGTGGCCGTCGAACGGGCCGTTGTACAGGCGTTTTGGCTCAAGGAAGATCACCGGGTCATCGTTTTCGATGGAGGCGATCAGCAGGCCTTTGGCGTCGTAAGGGTTGGACGGCATGACCGTGCGCAAACCGCAGACCTGGGTGAACATCGCCTCGATGCTCTGGCTGTGGGTCTGGCCGCCGTAGATACCGCCGCCGCAAGGCATGCGCAGGGTCATCGGGGCGGTGAACTCGCCGGCCGAGCGATAGCGCAGGCGTGCGGCTTCGGAAATGATCTGGTCCGATGCCGGGTAGACGTAGTCGGCGAACTGGATTTCGGCTACCGGCCGCAGACCGTAGGCACCCATGCCCACGGCGACGCCGACGATGCCGCTTTCCGAGATCGGTGCATCGAACACCCGCGAGGTGCCGTATTTGCTTTGCAGGCCTTCGGTGCAACGGAACACGCCGCCGAAGTAGCCGACGTCCTGGCCGAACACCACGACGTTGTCGTCGCGCTCAAGCATCACGTCCATGGCCGAGCGCAGGGCCTGGATCATGGTCATGGTGGTTGTGGTCATGGCGGTTTCCAACTCGATATTATTGTTGTGATCGTTCATGTCAGATCCCCAACTCTTGACGCTGGCGCTTCAAGTGCTCCGGCATCTCTTTATAGACGTCTTCGAACATGGTCGCGGCGCTTGGAATCTGGCCACCGGCGAGGGTGCCGTACTGCTCGGCTTCTTTCTGGGCTGCGATCACTTCGGCTTCGAGTTCGGCGCTGAGGGCGGTGTGCTCCTCATCAGACCATTGACCGATTTTCACCAGATGCTGCTTGAGGCGCGCAATCGGGTCGCCCAGCGGGAAGTGGCTCCAGTCGTCGGCAGGACGGTACTTGGATGGATCATCGGACGTCGAGTGCGGGCCGGCGCGGTAGGTGACCCATTCGATCATGGTCGGGCCGAGGTTGCGGCGGGCGCGTTCGGCGGCCCAGGCGGAGGCCGCGTAGACCGCGACGAAATCGTTGCCATCGACCCGCAGGGAGGCGATGCCGCAGCCGACGCCGCGACCGGCGAACGTAGTGGCTTCACCACCGGCAATCGCTTGGAACGTGGAGATCGCCCACTGGTTGTTGACCACGTTGAGGATCACTGGCGCACGGTAAACGTGAGCGAAGGTCAGGGCGGTGTGGAAGTCGGACTCGGCAGTGGCGCCGTCGCCGATCCAGGCCGAGGCGATTTTGGTGTCGCCCTTGATGGCCGAAGCCATGCCCCAGCCCACGCCTTGCACGAACTGGGTGGCGAGGTTGCCGGAGATAGTGAAGAAGCCGTGATCGCGCACCGAGTACATGATCGGCAACTGGCGGCCCTTGAGCGGATCGCGCTCGTTGGACAGCAGTTGGCAGATCAGGTCCACCAATGGCACTTCGCGGGCCATCAGAATGCTTTGCTGACGGTAAGTCGGGAAGCACATGTCGTCGATGTTCAGGGCCAGGGCCTGGGCGCTGCCGATGGCTTCTTCGCCAAGGCTTTGCATGTAGAACGACATCTTTTTCTGACGTTGGGCGACCACCATGCGGTTGTCGAAAATTCGCGTCTTGAGCATGGCGCGCATGCCTTTACGCAGAATCTCCACCGGCACGCCTTCCGCCCACGGACCCAGGGCATTGCCCCGATCGTCGAGCACGCGAATCAGGCCCTTGGCCAGATCAGCGGTATCGGCAGGTTCTACGTCGATTGGGGGTTTGCGCACCGTGCCGGCATCGGTCAGATGCAGGTAGGAGAAGTCGGTTTTGCAGCCGGGACGGCCCGAAGGTTCGGGAACGTGCAGGCGCAGCGGTTCGTACGCTTGGTTCATGGCTTCTACGCTCGATCTTGTGAATTTCTTGTAGTGAGCTGACCGTCATTCTTCGATAAAAGAAATCTTGTCCTACAACAATCATAGGCCGGGCCAAGAAGAATATTTATCTCTGTTTCGTTGCGCTTAAGGTCATTTGAGGATAAAAAATCTTTATAAACATAAAAAGCAGGTGGTTTTGTCTCATGCGCAAACTGGACCGTACGGATATCGGCATTCTCAACAGCCTTCAGGAGAACGCCCGCATCACCAACGCCGACCTCGCACGCTCGGTGAACCTGTCACCAACACCGTGCTTCAACCGGGTCAAGGCCATGGAAGAATTGGGGCTGATTCGCGAGCAGGTCACGCTGCTGGACGCCGAGTTGCTGGGGTTGCACGTCAACGTGTTCATTCACGTCAGCCTGGAGAAACAGGTAGAGGAGGCGCTGGCGCAGTTCGAAGCGGCGATTGCCAACCGACCGGAGGTGATGGAGTGCTACCTGATGGCCGGCGACCCGGATTATCTGATCCGCGTACTGGTGCCGACCATTCAGTCGCTGGAGCGTTTCATGATGGACTTTTTGACCAAAGTCCCGGGCGTCGCCAACATCCGCTCAAGCTTTGCGCTCAAGCAGGTACGCTACAAAACTGCATTGCCATTGCCAGCTAATGGGTTGACCCTGGCCAACTAATCCCGATTCTAGTTCAGTACGCGGATCGAATGGCCGGTTGTCCAGGCCTGAATATCCTCAATCATCTGTGAAAAGAACAGTTGGTAGTTCTGTTCGCTGACATAGCCGATATGCGGTGTGGCCAGCACGTTGGGCAATGTCCGAAACGGATGGTCGGCGGCTAATGGCTCGCGCTCGAAGACATCCAGTGCTGCGCCCTTCAGACGGTTCTGCTCAAGGGCCCGAATCAATGCGGCTTCATCAACAATCGGCCCGCGGGCGGTATTGATCAGCACTGCGCCGGGCTTCATCCAGCCCAGCGCCTCTTCATCGACCAGGCCGCGACTGCGCTCGCTGAGCACCAGATGGATCGACAGCACATCGGCCTGCTCGAACAGTTCACGCTTGCTGACATAGTTTATGCCGGCCTCAGCAGCGCGCTCGGCGGTGAGGTTTTCGCTCCAGGCGATCACGTGCATGCCGAACACCTGGCCGAACTGGGCGATCCGTTTGCCAATACTGCCCAGGCCCAGAATGCCGAGGGTCTTGCCGTGCAAGTCGCCGCCCAGGCGTTGCTGCCAGTGGCCGGCACGCAGGGCGTTGGCTTCTGCAAGCAGATTTCGGGTCAGGGCCATGATCAGCGTCCAGGTCAACTCAGGCGCCGCGTGTTTGTAACTGTCGGTGCCGCAGACCTGAATCCCCAGCGTAGCAGCAGCCTTGAGGTCAACGGCCGCGTTGCGCATGCCACCGGTCACCAGCAACTTGAGTTTGGGCAAGCTGCGCAACAGTGCTTCATCGAACAGCGTGCGCTCGCGCATCACGCAAATTACCTCGAAGGGCCGCAGGCGTTCACTCAGTGTCGCGTGGTCGGCGGGATAGTCATGCAAAAAGCTGACTTCGCCGATACCGTCCAGCGCCGACCAATCCACCACATCACGGGCCACGCCCTGCCAGTCATCTATCACCGCAATCTGCACAGCCATGAGCATTGCCTCTTCAAAGGGTCGGCGCGGTCTTGGTCAACCAGCCAAGTAACGCCTGATGAAATTGCGCGGGTTGTTCTATTTGTGGTGCGTGACCCAGGCCGGGGAATTCGATTAGCGTCGACTGTGGAATCAGTTGCGCGACCTGTTTGCCCAGGACCTTGTAGTCACCCAGTCTGGCCTTGACCGTCGGCGGTGCAAAGTCTTTGCCGATGGCCGCGGTGTCGTCGGTGCCGATCAACAGCAGGGTGGGCATCTTCAGGTCCTTGAACTCGTAATACACCGGCTGGGTGAAGATCATGTCGTAGATCAGTGCCGAGTTCCACGCGACCTGAGTATGCCCCGGCCCTTTGTTCAGGCCTGCGAGCATGTCCACCCAGCGCTCGAATTCGGGCTTCCAGCGTCCGCCGTAGTAAGTGCTTCGCTCATAGTTGCGAATGCCCTCGGCGGAGACCTTGAGTTCGCGTTCGTACCATTGATCCACCGTGAGATAAGGCACGCCAAGGGCTTTCCAGTCTTCCAGGCCGATGGGATTGACCAGCGCCAGTTGCTCGACTTGCCCGGGGTATTGCAGCGCATAACGGGTGGCGAGCATGCCGCCGGTGGAGTGGCCCAGCAGGCTGGCTTTTTGAATGCCGAGTTTGCTCAGCAATGCGTGGGTGTTGCTCGCCAGTTGCTGGAAACTGTACTGATAATTGTCCGGCTTGCTGGAGGTGCAGAAACCGATCTGATCCGGGGCGATCACCCGATAACCTGCGTCGCTCAGGGCCTTGATCGAACTGTCCCAGGATGCGCCGCAGAAATTCTTGCCATGCATCAACACCACGCTGCGGCCGTTGGCCTTGCCACTGGCGGCGACGTCCATGTAACCCATTTGCAGGCTTTTACCCTGGGACTCGAAGGCAAAGTGCTTGACGGTGTAGGGATAGTCGAAGCCTTGAAGCTCCGGTCCATAGGCGGGCCCTTCGGCGTGGGCCAGGGTGGGTAGGGCGAGTGTCAGGAGCAGGCCGGACAACCAAAGAGGACGCGAGCTGGGCATAGGTGAACTCCGTTGCGAATCGGCCGATGCTGGAGCGTCGCGATTAGGGTGACATTAACAATTGGCCGCAACAAAGGTTCAGGGCACTGCATCGGCAACAGCGTCGCGGCACCGAACGCCGCGAAGAACAGCCCGAGGTAACCCATGAACATTACTGGGCCGGGTAGTCGGCAATCACTTCATCGGTGCCATTTCTGGTCAGGCCAATGACCTGATAAGCATCGGCCATACCATCCGTTTCCATGCCTGGCGAGCCCATGGGCATGCCTGGAGCCGCCACGCCGAGCAGGTCGGATTTACTCAAGGCCAATACCTGTTCCGCGGGCACATGGCCTTCGACGAATTTGCCGTTGATCACAGCGGTGTGGCATGAAGCCAGTCGCGGTGGGACGCCGAGGCGCTGTTTGACTTCGCTCATGTTGCTTTCGACGTGGTCATTGACCTTGAAGCCGTTGGCTTCCAGGTGCGCGATCCACTTTTTGCAGCAACCGCAATTGGCATCGCGGTGTACATCGATCGGAATCAGCTCGGCGGCCTGGGCCAGCGATGAGATGAGCAGGGCAGAAAGGGCCGCCAGACGCAGTGTAGTTTTCATCGGTTATCTCTCGTTGATCATTTCACGCAGCGCATTTTGACCATTTTCCCCGATGAAAAAGGGCACTTATGTTTCAAAGTTATACATGGACATTCCTTGACAGCAGGTCTTGAAGTTGATGCCCACGCGAAACACGCGGGCATCATTTGCGGGCTCACTTGACCTTGAAGCGTCCCATGATCGAACTGACCCGGCTATTGGCGTCCAGCAACTGGCGCGTATTGAGCTCGGTGGCGTGACCGCTTTGCACCAGCTCTTCGACCATGTGGCGGATCTGCACCATGCTGCGGTTGATCTCCTCGGTCACCGCGCTCTGTTGTTCGGCGGCGGTGGCGATCTGGGTGCTGAGGCTGTTGATGTGGCTGACCGAACCGGCCATTTCGTCCAATCCTGCGTTGACGCGTGCCGTCGCATCGGCGGCGGACTGGCAACTCGCCTGAGTATTCTCCATCGCCGCCACCGAAGAGCTGACGCCCTGAGTCAGACGGGTGAGCATCTCGTTGATCTCCGAGGTGCTGGCCTGGGTACGGGCGGCGAGGGCGCGCACTTCATCGGCGACCACTGCAAAGCCTCGACCTTGTTCACCGGCCCGCGCCGCTTCAATCGCTGCGTTGAGTGCCAGCAGGTTGGTTTGCCCGGCAATGGCGCCGATCACCCCAAGGATTTCGGTGATGCGCTGGGCATCCTGCTGCATGCTTTCGACTTTATGGGTGGCGCTGGCCACTTCGCCGATCAGTGCAACCACACTGCTGGACGCTTCGCCCACCACTACCCGCGAACGGTCGGCGTGTTCATTGGCGCGTTGAGTAAATGCTGCGGTTTCAGCAGCGTTTTCGGCGACGCTGTCGGCGGTCGAACTCATCTCGGTGATGGCGGTGACGGTCTGGTCGGTTTCCGAAGCGTGACGTTGCAGGATCTGGTTGGTATGCGCCGAGGTCCGTTGCAGATTCTCAAGGCTTGAGGCCATGGCGCCCGTGGCCTGGGTGACTTCGCCGATCATGTTTTGCAGGTAGGCGATGAAGGTGTTGACCGAATGGCCGATGGCACCCAGTTCATCCTCGGCACGAATGGTGATGCGTCGGGTCAGGTCGGCGTCACCGGTGGACAGCGCGTCAATGTTGGCCTTCAAGGCTTTCATGCGCTGGATCAGTTGGCGGATCGCATAGATTTGCAGCAGTACCAGCAGCAGGACCATCGGAATCTGCAACAGACTCAAGGTGCTCAGCACATCGTCGCGTTGAGCGGTAATCAGTGTGGTTGGCAGGGTGGTGGCGAGGAACCACGGTGTGCCTTCGATCGGACGCATGAAGAAGGTGTTCGCTACGCCTTGATTGTCGAACTCGACCCGTTGCAGCGAAGCGTCACGGCGCTCAAGCGCGGTTTTGATCTGCGCGGCAAACGGCGAGCTGCTCGTCAGCTCACTGATGTTTTTCAGGACAATCGGGCCATTGATGCGTGAGCTGTTGCTGATGATCTTGCCGTCGGCCTCGACGATTAGCATTTCGGCGCCCAGGTCCTTTTCCTTGCGCGCCACCAGGTCATTGAAGAAGCCCAGGGTGACGTCAATGGTCGCGACCCCGTATGGCACGCCGTTGCGCGCAATCGCCATGGCGCAGTTGGTGCGCGGTTCGGCGCTGGCGTCGTCCTTATAGGCCGCGGCCCAGGCGCATTGGCCGCGAGGTGTCTGCATGCCGCCCTTGTACCAGGACTGGTCGTAATAGTTGGGCGCCGCGTCGCTGTTCCAGAAGGTGTTGACGGCCAGCTTGCCCGACGCATCCCGGTGCCAGAAGGTACTGAATTTATTGCGTCCGGCTTCGCGCTGGCCAGGCAACGGCCAGATCCCGCCACCAAACACCTTCAGCTCACCGTACTGGTCCACCAGGCCTGGCAGCACGGTGTCGATAGCCGCGCTGTCGAGCAGGGGGATGGTCTGGGTGATGCTGCGTTGTTGCGCTTGAACTTTGTTCAGTTCGCCCTGGATCTGTTCGGCCACTTCAGCAATACGGTTCAGGGCCACCTGTTCTTCGGTGTGCCGAAGTTTTGGCGCGACCAACTGGCTGATGCCCACCACCGTCAAGGCGAACAGCAACAGGATGAACAGCACCAGAAACAGCGTGTAACGGGCTTGAATGGTACGGAATGCGGGCATTGAACCTGTCCTTGTGCGGCGTGCTAAGCGCTCTTGTTGATTTAGTGCGGCGTTTAGCAGCTATCGACCTGTGGCAGGCGAGCTTTAGCACTATAGTCCCAAAACAGCTGTTTTACGGACGACCGGTTAGTCACGGGCGCGAGACATTTGCGCTTCCATTCCGGGCTGGTGACGTGGTTTTTTGGGGCGATTTCAAACCGGATTCAGTGATGGTCCGATTGTTAAACAATGGTTTAAGATCAATGAAATCAAGGGTTTAGTAGTTTGTATCCGAATTGTACAAGAATTGTAAAAAACAGAAATATTAGTAGGTGGAGGGGCGCTGGCACATTGATACTTGCGCGCAATTCCATCGGTTGAATAAGGACTTTTTATGGTCGCCTTACAAGGACGTGTGCACACAGGGGCGCGCTCATGACAATCGGTAATGTCGGTGGCTGGACCAGCAAGGCCGGACTACTGGTTCGCGAGGGCGGGAACGGTAAGCCCGTGCCGCAGAGCGTCAAGGTCAAGCAGATGCTCGCATTGGTGGGCAACGATCCATTGGCGCTGAACACCGCGAAAATGAACGAGCAGAGGCTCTATAAGAACTTCAAGGGATTCGACCCCGAGACAGTCACGGTCAAACAGCTCGGCAACGTCAGCGCCTTTTTGCGGGATCGGGGTTTGATCACCGATGTCACGGCCCTGACATTGCTCAACGCCGGCGACAAGTTCGATCGTTTTGGCGTGCAGAAAAACCCGGATGAAAAATTCAATGCGCTGGAGTACTTCGCGACGCAGCTGGATACCATCCAGAACAACAACCTCAAAGGTAACCAGTACGCCAATCACCTGATTCCCGAGTACAAGAAGGCGATTTACGTCCTGCAGAACCTGAAGACGTATGGCATGGGCAATGGCACCGCCGTTCCGAACACCAAGGGTGTCAACGGCAGAGCCTGATCTTCAAGCGCAACAGGCCCGTCAGCAACGACATGAACAGGCCTGCCGATGCTGGTCATAAGTATCTACACATCTTGCTCTTCCAGCTCTTGTAGCAGCTGCCGAGCCTGCGAGGCTGCGTTCGAGGACGAAGTCCTCGCAAATCCTGGGTACACGGTTTGCCGGAAAGAACGCGGCGCCTGATTTTACGACCGCTGCGCGGCCGAACGCAGCCTCGCAGGCTCGACAGCTGCTACGGACATAGTCCTTCACCGTATTTCAAAGTTGTGTAAATACCTATGCGATGCCGGTGTTATCGATCGAGAATCTGCATGACGGCCTGCGGATAGCGCGACCCGAGCACCGCGTCATCCGGAAAAATCGCCTCCAGCGCCGACAAGTCTTCCGGACTTAATACAACGTCCAGCGCCGCGACATTCTCCTCCAGATACTTGCGTTGCTTGGTGCCCGGAATCGGGATCAGGTAATCGCCTTGCGCCAATACCCAGGCCAGCGCCAGTTGTCCTGCGCTCACACCTTTATCCGCTGCCAGCGTTTGCACCTGCTGAACCAACTGCAAATTCCTGTTGAAATTTTCGCCCTGAAAGCGCGGGCTGAAGCGCCGGTAATCGTCCGCCGCAAAGTCATCGGGGCTTTTCAGGGCACCGGTCAGAAAGCCTCGGCCGAGTGGGCTGTACGGCACAAAAGCAATCCCCAGGCGGTGGCAGGTGGCCAGGCAATCGTTGTGCTCCTGATCGCGACTCCATAGCGAGTATTCACTTTGCAGCGCGCTGATCGGGTGAACCTTATGCGCTCGTTCAAGGGTTTTCGCTGATGCCTCGCTCAAGCCGAGGTAGCGCACCTTACCGGCCTGGACCAGTTCGGCCATGGCACCCACGGTTTCTTCGATGGCCACATCCGGGTCGACGCGATGCTGGTAATACAAATCCAGGGTCTCTACGCCCAAGCGTTTCAGCGTGCCGTCGATGGCGGCACGGATGTAGTCCGGTCGGCCGTTGACCCCGCGCGCGGTCGGGTTGAGCGGGTCACGCACAATGCCGAATTTGCTGGCCAGAAACACCTGATCGCGCTTGCCGACAATGGCTTTGCCGATCAGCTCTTCGTTGGTGTGGGGGCCGTATATATCGGCGGTATCGAGAAAATTGATGCCCAGTTCCATTGCACGATGCAATGTCGCCAGTGCCTCCGAGGTATCGCCGCCGGTGGTGTAGAAGTCGGTCATGCCCATGCAGCCCAGACCGATCGCAGAAACCTGAGGGCCGTTTTTGCCCAATTGACGAGTGTGCATGGTGTCGCTCCTTTTTCGATGTGGGCCCATTGTTGCGCTCGACAAAAACAAGATAAACCGGCTAAAAGCGCTATCACTGTTAGTAATTTCTAAATAATCATCGGGCAGCCAAGAGCAATGGACCGTTTTAATGCCATGCGTGTGTTCACTCGCATTGTCGAGCTGGAAGGGTTTGCCAGGGCCGCTGACAGCCTGCAAATGCCTCGTGCCTCGGTGACTATCCTGATCAAGCAGCTTGAGGCGCATCTGGGTGTCCAGCTGTTGCAGCGCACCACGCGGCACGTCAGTCCAACCGCCGATGGCGCGGCGTATTACCAACGTTGCGTGCGCCTTCTGGCTGATCTGGATGAGGCGGAGGCGGCGTTTTCCAGCTCCCGGCAAAACCCGCGCGGTCTATTGCGCATCGACATGCCTGCCGGCATCGGTCGTTTGCTGGTGATCCCGGCTTTGCCGGAATTTACCCGCCGTTACCCGCTGATCGAATTGGAAATTGGCTTGAACGATCGTCCGGTCGACCTGATTCGCGAGGGCGTCGATTGTGTGCTGCGCGGTGGCTCGTTTCTGGACGAGTCGCTGGTGGCGCGACCGCTGGCGATGCTTGATCAGGTCACCTGCGCCAGTCCTGAATACCTGCAACGCCAGGGCACGCCGCGGTGCCTGGAAGACCTGGCGGGGCATCAGATGGTCGAGTATTTCTCCAGCACGACCGGCAAGCGCTTCGGTCTGGAGTTTGAAATTGATGGGCACGTGCGTCTGGTGGACTTGCCCAAACAGGTTGCGGTCAACAGCGCCGATGGTTACCTGGCCTCCTGTGAAGCGGGTTATGGCCTGGTTCAGACGCCGTATTACCACGTCGCACGGCAGTTGCGTGAGGGCAGTTTGTGCGAGGTGTTAGAACATTTGCCGCCGCCAGGGTTGCCCCTGACGGCGCTCTATCCCCCACACCGCCAGTTGTCTCTGCGGGTACGGGTGTTTGTCGACTGGCTGGTGCAGCTCTGCGCTCAGCCGGGTAACGGGCTGGTGCGCAGAGATTCAGGTCACTGAGTGCAAGAAGCGTCTGACCGCTGGTGGAGTAACGTGTCATGCAGTTGCTGCATGTGGGGGCAGTAAAAACTGACTGGCCGCTGTCTTGCGCCACGATGAAACAACGCATACCAGCCAGACGCCGCGGGTGCGGGCATCAGGCCGGTAAATACGAAGTTGATGGCGGAGAGCGTGTGCAGGTTTCGTGGAAAATGCCGCGATAGATCAAGCTTGATCGAGACCATCCAGTGCCTGGGCAGCTGTCCCAATTGCAGCAGTATGCTTTTGTCCAGCTGGTAAAGGACGACCTCCACACGCTCATGATGTTGGCTTATCTGCATGGGATAAGACCGTTGCGATGGCGTGTCATGTTGGGTGCCGAATGATGCAGACAGCTGCCCCATGAAATTTGAACAGGTCTGTGGCCATTCCAGTTGCGGTAACGGACGCGCATGCCCTTTGACCATTTGATAGCCAATGACAACGCTTTCCTCGCAGGGCTCACCAAAGGGTGAAGGAACATAGTCGGGAAGCAGCCCGATGCTTTTGAAACCGAGTCTTTGCGCCATCCGCTGAGTGTAGGGATGATGGGTGACCTGCTTGATCGAGACGCTCTTGAGTCCGAGTCGCCTTGCACGCCGCAGCAGTTCACGCCCCAATCGGCTGGCGATGCCTTTTCCCTGGGCTGCCGGGTGCACAAGGCTCAAGGCAAATTCTGCGTGATCGCGACCCTGTGGGTCTCGACACAGTGCCGCGTGGCCAACGATGCGATCCTTGTCCAGGGCGAGCATTGAGTACCATTGGTAGTCGGCGTTGTGCTGGCCAATCATCGACGGCAGATAGACATCGGGCTGTACATAATTTTCCCCGTACACCTGGCGAAACAACTCACTGACCGCTGCAGAGTCCGCTTGCTTGAAGCGTCGAAGTCTTACTGTGCTCATGGAGTGGGCTCCCGCTGAGGGGCGCTATACACACGCAGGTCAACGATCCGGCGCTGTTTTCCAGAGCGCGGATGCAGCAGCAGTGCGCTTGCCGTGCAGGGTCTGACCACACATTCAAGCTGACCATTGCCGATCATCTGGTTGATTTCCGGGTACTGCCCCAGCAGCGCTGCGTGAATGGCCCGGGTCTTGGTTTCTATTGAGCTTGAGCCTTGCGCAGGTGCCCACATCAGGCTCATTCGATCCTTGACCCCGACACTTTCGATCACTAACTGCCATTGCCAGCAATCGGCCAAACGTTGAAGGATCTCGCCCATTTCTTCCTGAAACAATGATGCAACGCCGATGCGGATACGGTTGCTTTGCTCGCTACGTCCGAGCAAGGCGAACTTGCGTTTTGGGGTACCGCTCGGCTCGCGCCAACAGGCGCGATCACCGACCGGATAACACAGCAGTGGCATCAACTTGCGGGTCAGGTTGGTGATGATCAATTGACCAGGACGGTTACACGCTTCGATGACTTCATGAGTGTGTTCATCGACAATTTCCACCACCGTCTGCCCATCGAATACTCGATGCTCTCCGACCTCACAATCTCGGGTGCTGGCGCCTACGAGGCCGGCGTCGACACAGGCGTAGCCAATAGACGCAGTGCGTGCCTTGGGAAAGACCTGCGCCAGCATCGACAATTGAGCGGCAAACAGACTTTCGCCGCCGTAGAGCACCGTCGTTACCTGTGGCAGGACGCAGTGTTGCTCGATCAGGTAGGCGGCAAATCGCAGAAGTTGTGCCGGCACACCAGCGAGGACATTGATCTGCTGCTCGGCAACGGCCGTAGCAAGGTCAGCGGAGTCGACCTTTCCGGCAAATGGAAACTCACAGATGGAGGGGCCCACATGTGCCAGTGAGTCATGGATGAACAGAAAACTGGCGTACAGGTCTCCGGCAAAGAACAGGTTGGCAACCCGGTCACCGTCGCATAGCTGTTCCGATAGGGCGTTACCGAAGTGAGTCACCATGTTCTGCCATTCAGTGCGTGTGTACGCTGCCAGTTTTTCCTGGCCGGTTGAACCACCGGTTTTATAAATCAGGGCGTCTTCGGTTTTGCCCGTGAGTACCGGCCAGGTATTCAAGTTAGCGCTGCCACTCCAATAGTCCGAGGCGATAGTCAGCGGTAACTTTTCGACAGTGCAGTGATGTTCCGGCAGATATCTGAAGTGCGTTTTGTAATAACGTGAGTGCTTTCGCGAGTGCGAAAGTATCTCTTCAAATGAATAGCTAATGTTCATTAGTGTGTGCTCTTTATATTTTATCGATGTGGTTTTATGGTGGCGTCAGTGAGCCGGGAAGTTCTTTCGCACATCAATGATCAAGGGGGCTTTGCCACTATGCTTGTTGCGCTCGAACCGGTGTGGAGCACACCGCTGAACATCAAGTTCCAGCAGGCAATTATTCACGGCCGTTGAAATAACCGGGATCTCCAGCAAACGTTGACGCAGGGTGTGCGGATCGTGTTCTGCACGCACCAATAAGCGTTCGTTTCCATTCGAGTCGTGATCAAGGACCAGCTGTAGTTCAGTGGCGGCTTTTTCTTCCAGATCGCGGGTCGAGACAAAATCCGAGGCAACACGCAGCAGCCGACCGTGTCTTCCATGCAGTTCAAATCGAGGTGTGTCGAGGCCGCAAGGGCAGGGCCCCGGTACCCAACACCCGCGGTCCCCGACCTCGTAACGGTTGATCGTCTGACCTTCGCGTGCCCGCGAGGTAAAGAGCAAACGGCCGACTTCGCCGGGTTCGACGGGAACGTCGTGCTCGACATTGACGATTTCAAGCCATTGGGTGTCGCTCATCAGGTGAAATACGCCATCTACGGTTGCAGGACACGCATGACCGAGAGGGCCGGCGTCGACAGAGCCGTAGAGTGCGGAGCGAATCGTCGAGACCCCACAACTCTCCATCAGCCGCCGGCTGGTATCGCCAGGATGTTCACCGCCCATGAAGATTTTATTCACCCCGCCATAGGCCTTGAGGCGATCCTGCTCATTGAAAAACAGGCGCTGCAAAGTACTTGGCATGCCAATCAGAGTGTTGATGCGCTGGCTCACGATCAGTTGGGCTATTTCACTGAAATCGTCGTCGTTGGGGCTGCCCATGGGGAAGTGCGTGACACCCATCTGTTCGAGGATCCTGGAGAAACTGAACAGCCCGCCATAAAGGCTGCCGCCATAGAACAGGTTCATCACCCGATCTTCGCCTGGGGTCAACCCCATGGCGAACATGCCGTCAGCCGCCGCGCGCATCTGCCGGTTGAAGTCTCGATAGCTGAAGCCGGCCAAGGCTGGAACCCCGCTGGTGCCACCTGAGCGAAAAAACAGTTGGGCCTCGGGCGCTAAAGGTTGCGCGATGAAATCCGCCTTGCTCATCACCGCACAGGTGTTCAAGCCTGCAGGCGCGCAAGGGCGCTGGTCCAGTGTCGCGCGGTTGGCCAATAACTGCGGTGGCAAGGTTACCGAGGTCCTGCGGGTCATGCGTGACAGGGCGTAAACGCCGTCATGGGGTTCGCCCGCATAGCCCTCATGAATCAGCTCGGGCGGTGCGATTCGATTGACCCCGGCACTCAGCAATTTCCTGACCAAACCCGGCGTTTGCGCGGGTGTGCTGATCAGCGCGCAGCTTTGCAGAAACGCCCGCCACGGCAGCAACGATTCGGCAACCAAAGCCTGTGGCATTGGCCGTAACAACAGCGTACGAAACAACGGTGAAGGCGCAAGCTTGCGATGGTGCTCCCAAATGACCCGCCATCCCTCACCGGACCAGACGTGTCCCGTTTGATCGGCAAAGCTCTGATCGAGTTGCGCGAAGGCCACTCGGGTGGTGATCTCCGAAGCTTCCTGAGGTGTGGGAGCTAACGCTGGCCAGCGCTTTGCGCGGCGTTCAAAGGCGTTGGCGAGTTGTTCGCCGATGGCGTACAGCGTTTGCGGGTCATCACTGTCTACCAGAAGCCACTGCGGACTGGAGCAGGCTTGTTGGTCCAGTCGGCAAACCTCATCGACCAGGATATCCAGCGCTGAGGGCGACATCGCTTCAGGCGACACGTAGGCAAAACTGATCTTGTGTCCCCAGTCGATCCAGCGACAACCGCCGGGAATCTGCAGGCGAATGGCGTTGAGCGCTGTTTCGCCTCCCCATGCGCTGACGCCGTCGGCGTGAGCGCATAGAAGACCGATATCAGCGATGTCTACAGGTAGTACGGCGATACAGTTGGCCAGCAACCCGTCAGGGTCGCAGTCGAGCAATGCCGCCAGTAATTGCGCGCTCAGGCCATTGTCACTGGCGCTTGGACGCAGCCAGTTGATATTGCCCACCAGCAGGCTTTCAAGTACTGCGCAGAACCCCAGCAATGGAGCGTTGGCAGGCGTGACATGCACCACGAGTCCTAGCGGGTGCCAGTTTTCAAAAGGTTGTTGGTCGTAGGCAATGCGCCGTAGCGATTGCGGTTGTACACCTAACTCTCGCTCAAGTTTGGTGCTCAGCGTGCGTCGTTGGCAGAACGCGATGAGTTCCTGGCGTTGCCCTTCATCAAGTTCAAGTGTGTGTTGGTGGGTCTGCAGTTTCTGCGCGAAAAGCTCCGCGCATTCAAGGACCCTTTCGCTGGTCGGTGGTTGCTCCAGTTGTTGCGCCAATCCTGGCAGCAGCCTGTCGAGGGCGGCTTTTGGTGTGAGGGTGTCGTGCAGTTGGCCGTTGATCAGGTACATATCAAACTCTCCCTATCAGTTCGGAGGCGGCCATCGCACAACTGCGACTGGCACTGGTTCCGGCGCGGCCATGCAGCTCGAACCAGTCGGTGGCCAGGCCACAGCCGCAGGTTGCACCGGGGTGAAGGGTTGCCAGGTCACTCATGACCACAGAGTGCGCGGGGCTTGATGAAATGTAGGGTGAGACCAACTGCAACAGACCACTCTTGCCATAGGGTTGAACGGCGAAATCGGACGGGTTTCGTATAAACACCTTTGAATAAACCGGAACATGAAAGTGATGGTTGGCGCATTCGATATAGGGCACGGCATGCTCGACAGCGCCGTACCCGTCGCGACAACGACTGACGTCTATCCCCAACTGCTGCGAAATGCTGGAGTAAAGCCGTTGCCTGGAGACTTCCTCGCTCGCCCGGGTTTTCCAGCCACCGCCAAGGAACACCAGCGAATCGGGATGCAGCTCAAGCGCTGGTGCCTCAAGGTCTTTCATTCTTTGCAAGGCCAGCCAAAGAAACGCCGGAAAGCCAAAAATGCGCACGGGCAAACCCTCATTGGCAAACTGGCGCAGGGCTTCGATCACGCCGAATGCATCGAACTCGTGGCCACTGCCTGTAGCGCGCAGCGCGTAGACCCGCCGATTGATCGGCGCGTATTGGCACAGGAATTGGTCGGTATAGGAAGTTCCCAGGCTGATTGCGCCCACCGGTTCGTAACTGAGCAACAGGTAGTTGCACGGGGTGTGGCTGTTACAGTGGTAATGCTCGAAGATCCTGCTCACCATGTTCTGCGCTGCCGTCAGGCTTCGTACGTCATAACGCATGCGGCTTTTCTGGCCGCTGGTACCTGAAGAAGTCAGCTCCAGGGCATCTTGCCCGGTGGGGCTCAGTAGCAGGCGTTGCTTGAAGTAGTTGGCGTACAGCGGCGGTAAGCGCGACCAGTCGTCCAGCTCATCCAGCGCACGGGCACTCAGGCCGTTGGCCTTAAGCCAATGCTCATAACCTGGCGTGTGGTGGCTATGAAAGAGGCTGATTTCGCGCATCGAGTTGTCGAATAACCCTTGCGGGACAGAGTCCAGGCAATACGGCCGTGGCAATGCACACAAGGCATCGGTGTAGGGTAGATGAATCATCAAAAGTCCTTTTTTGATTGAGTTATTTATAGGGAGAACGCGGGCCCAGCCGGAGGAAGAAACCAGCGCAATGGCACCAGTGCCAGAAGTCCTGCGATACCGATTGTCAGGGCGAAGTAACCCGGGTCGTCGCCAGCGCCCAGTGCTGCGAACACTGAGCCTGCGCCGGCCATTAGTGCGATGGAGATCATCCCCACCATGGCCGAGACCAATCCTTTGCTATCGTCACTGGTGAACAGCGCCGCACGGTACAGCGCTGCATTACTCATCCCGAGACCTATGCCGTAAAGCATCAGGCCACTGACCAGAACCGGGATCGAAAGGGAAAACCGACTGGCGATGATGAGTACTACAAGGCCTGCGCAGAATGGCCAGAGCGCACATTGGATCAAGCCTTCCAGAGTGGTTCTGGAAATCATCAGGTTCAGCAGCAGATTGCCGATGATGACGGCGGCGAAGACCGGGACCTGCCACAGCCCGTACTCAAGTACGGACAACCCTTGTCCCTGAATCAACAGGAGGGGTGACAGGCCGATCCAGGCGATCAGGGGCACACTCATCAGCCCGAGCGCGACACTGGCGCAGATGAATCGACGGTTCCTGAGCAGGGCGATGTATCGAAGGGCTATCGTACGCAGCCTGAATGGCGTGGGGTTTAGCCGTGTACCGTCCTGACGCAGGACACCTATGGTTTCCGGCATGACCCAATAAAGCGCAAACCAGACTACGGAGCCGAAAACGCCGAGCATGAGAAAAAGCTCACGCCAGGTCATCCATTTCAGCATCAGACTCCCAGCCAACGGGCCAAGGAGTGGAGAGAGCAGGGCGACATTACCCAGCACGGCCATGATCCGAACCGCGTCGGCTTCACAAAACACCTCTTGAAGCGCCGGGTAACTGACGGCGATGACAAACCCCAATCCCATGCCCTGAAGCAGGCGCAACAGGTTGAATGCAAAAATACCCTGCACCCAGACTGTCATGACGCACGCCACGGCGAAGGCTGCGCAGCCAATCAAGAGTACTTTTCGGCGTCCGAAACAATCCGCGAACGGGCCAATCAGCCACTGCAAAAGAACGCCTCCCAGCAAGTACAAGTTGAAGGCCGACGGAATATGTTTCGTACTGGCATTCAGGTCTTCGGTCACCGCCAACATGGCGGGCATTATCATGTCGCTGGCCATATAGGTCAGAAGTTCAAAAAATGTAATCGCAAGGCAAAAGCCTAGCGCCCGGAAAGATCCGATTTCGATGACGGGCTTGAGCATAAAGTTCCAAAGTTTGTATGTTGACTTGTGTGAAAGTTCTGCATTGAAGTTGAGAGTAGTCTGGAATGGTAATAAGCCAAGCCAAATTATTGATTTGTGGGGGATAATAGTTGTCGCATTATTTCGAGGTCTTGTGTCGGGTAATAGTGGTGACTTATGTTGAGGGCGTTAGCTTACAGACCTAAGTGTAAAGCCCATGTACGAAAAAGCCCGCTCAGCGGCGGGCTTTTATCTTGGAGTTATAAGTGCCTGTCTAACATTGAGGGCGGGGAGCACTTAATGATATGAACGCCCCCCCTTTAATAAAGGTCAACGGCGGTAGTAGCCATCATGGTAGTAGCGGTGGTCGCCATGCCAGCCACCTTCGCGTGGGAAAAATACGCAACCGCTCATGGTCAGGATAATCAGCAGGGGAATCAGCACAGTGATTCGACGGAACATTTCTAAATCCTCATCGATTGAACCGCATGCAGCCAAAATGCTTCATGGGCTGTAACATGAGACCCCGCTTGCAGCCGCTCATCCCCGAAGAAGCGTAGGGGCTTGGCATGCATCAGGATACAAACCGGATACACATTTTCAGGTTCAGGAACCCGCAATGACCCAGTCGCAACGTTTGAAATATTCGATTCTGATCTCCCTTGTCGTGCTGGGGATCATGATTGGTCTGTCGTATATGCAGAACGCTGGAATGATCAGCGAAAAGCTGTTCCAGTACATCGCCATCGGCGTGGCGGTGATCGTGGTGGTGATCAACGGCGTGATGCGTCGCAAGGTCAAACCTTAAGCGACGCGGCAATGCATCATTGTTTGCCGTAGAGCACGGCGGCAGCTTGTGGGTGCAGGCTGTAGCTCTTGTCCTCGTTCAAGACAATCACGCCTTCGCTGCACAGTCGCTTCAACACTTCGCGAACGCTGAGAAAGGACAGGGGAATATCCAGGTCCAGCAAGTGGCTGTGCACGCCTCGCACCCCCAGAGGATGATCGTTCTCGGCGGCGGTCAGTAGAGCGTCGATGACTTTCAGGCGAATCAGGCTGGTTCGCAGGCCGAAGCTTTTGAGCAGTTGCCTGATGCGCTCATTATTGTGGCGGTCGGCGTTTTTGGCGAACGCGCCGGCGTCCAGATTCAGCGAACCGTTTGGCGCAGGGTTGCCATCCGTTGGCAGTTGCGAGTTGTACATGCAATAACTCCTTTTCAGAGCCTGATCAGGAAAAAGTGATGGGCGCTCTCATTGATGAATGAAGAATGAGCTGAGCAAATAATGAAGGCTCGAATGTAGAAAAATTGTCGGAACCACGTCAGCGCAAGGTGAGATGCCCGGTTTACCGGGGGGTGGACGGTTAAGTTTTTTTCATCCTGAATCGTTACTTTGCCAAGGCAAATTCCCGTCAGCTGCAGGTAGCCTACGGTTGGGCTAGAAGTAAGGCCGCGCCCCTAATGCCAGTCAGTTAAGCGTTGGCTGCCCCAAAAGATCGCAGCCTGCACGCGCCGAAGTCTCTGGTTTACGTCGTAGTACTGCGCATTTCTCGGAGCCCCAAGGTTGCGCCCTTCAGCGTTTTACAGCTTGTTGCGCGAGGGAATTCAGCACCAGCTTGCCATCTCGCCAGGCCAGTGAGGCATCGTTGGCGTAGGTCGGACTGATCTGAGGTTGATAGTCCCCGCCCTTGTAGCGCGCCTGCATGCCTGGATCGAGCCGTAAACTGTCACCGCGAAGGGCATCGTTGCTGGTGACCAGCACCGAACCTTCCACCAGGGTCACGCGCACCTGATCCTGATATTTCCAGACGTTGAACTGCGTACCGGTGACGCGGACCTGGCCTTCTGCAGCCTTGACCACGAAAGGGTGCTGGCTGTCGTGGCTGACGCGGAAAAAGGCTTCGCCTTGTTTCAGCGTGACCCGTCGTTGATCCTTGTAGTTGCTGTACGTCAGCACCGTGCCCAGATTCAGCTCGACCTGGCTGCCATCGCTCAGGGTCACCTGACGCAATGCTCCTTCGGCTTCGAAGTGCTCGTAGGAATCAGGTACCCAGCCCAGCTCCCAACCGGTGTAGGCGGCCAACGGCAAGGCTAACGCGCTGATTGCGGCGGCCATGCCCAATGTACGCCAGCGCGAACGAAATTTCGGTTGTGACGCAGGGGCAAGGTTTTCAGGGCGCGGCAGGTGCTCCGAGACATCCCATATCTCCAGCATCGCCTCGTATTCGAATGCATGCAGTGGATGGGCATCACGCCATTGCTCGAACGCCTGACACTCGGCTGCGGTGCAGTCACTGGCGTGCAGACGCATGCACCAATGAGCCGCCGCGTCTGTGATGGCGTCGTATTCTGCTTCCCAGAGGGCTTCTTCGCTCATTGACTCATCCTGATTTCCTGCATTCTAACCTTCACGGGCAGTCGACGAGAACCAATGTCATAGCCAATGCAAAGCGACGTGAAACTAGTCTTTTACTCAAACACCCTGCAAGCAGGACATTGATCGGCATTACCCATAAAAGGCGTGAAAAATGATCAACAGCGCCTGTGTGATTGGCCTTGTTGTCTCGACACCAAGGCACTGACCTCAGATCAGTGCCTTGGCCTCAGGGCTGGCGGCGGTGCGCAGGTCTTTGGCGTCAAGGCGTACTGATATCCAGTTGGCGCCCCAGGTGGCTGATAAGCCAGGCAACGGAGTCGGCATTGCCCAGTTGTACTGCCAGCCTCGCGTTTGAATCGTTCATGAATGTTGAGCGGGCTGCCTGTAGAGTCTGTTGTCCTGTCAGTGTCAGAACATGTTTCAGCGCCTCGGCAGTGTTCTCGTAGGTAGTGCTGCCCAAGTCTTCCCAATCGCCGCTGCCGGGATTAAAAATCTTGAAGAGCTGATTCAGCGGCGACCGGCTCGATAGCGCTTCTTGCTGGAGTTCCCCCAGCTGGCGCTTGAGCAGCTGCGCACGTGGACTGAACGTCCCCAGCAGGTCGACAAAGGGCTTGCTGGAGTCCATGTACGCAATATCCTCGGTGTTGCTGACGAGGTGCGAGAGCTCATGGATCAGCGTTACCGCACGGGCATGGGCGCTGATGGCAAATGCAGGATCAGGCATGTAGTTGCGGTAGTGATCGAACCTGGGGAGAAAAAATTTCTCCAGCAGGTAGAGCTTTTTCCTTGCGTCATTCGGGATGGTAAAGGCGAATACACTCTCGGGGTCATCACGGCTCGTGCCCGTAACAAAACGTTCGGAATCCACCGTCCTGAGGTCCGGGTCCAATAAAGCGCCAAAAACCTCGCCGATGATTTTTTCGAGCTGCGTCACATGGTCGGGCAGTACCGCCGGCACACCCAGGAAGTCCTTGATCAGTTGATGCACGCGTGTCGTTTGTACCGCGCTGGTCTTTATCAGCTGGAGGTTGCGATGGCTGTTCCAGGCATAAGTGGTCGCCAGGTCCAGCGCTTCATCAATCAACCGCGCCCTGACCGGATTGAGCTGGCGAATGGCGTGCATGCCGGTCGCTTCTACGTTCATAGCCGCCTGACGGGTGGTACGTGTCTTAAGCCGCCTGAGCATTCCGTAGCGCGGAGCCAGCGCCGGTGGGTCGAGAATCCACTGTTTTGACGTGTTCTGCAGCAGATGGGGACCCACGCCGCGATCACTGACAATGCGCCAGGGAGTGCCACGCTTTTCAACGCGATACACCTTGCCTTCAACCGGCGCGTAGTACTTTTTGGTGGTTGGATGAATGTAGAGCCCCGATGCCGAGGCAGGCGTGAGTGACTGGAGATTGATGTCGATACTTTCATGACGCTGCAGGCGGGTTCGTTCGGCGGCGGTGATGTCGATGTCCTGCCATTGACGCTTCGTGGTGGATACTTCCAGCGAAGGTTCGGGTTCGGCCACAGCCGTAGTCGGCGGTGCTTCCATCGATTGGCGCAACATCGCCAATTGCGCAATGCCACTGATGAACGCCTTGAGGGCGCTGCCCCATTTGTGTTCTTGAAGGTCTTCGGCAGACGCTTTGATATCGCGGTAACTATTCCAGACGGTGATCGGGTAGGCGAGCTTTCCGCTGAGAAACGTTGCTGCCTGTTCCAGGCCTTCGCCGAAGACGTGTTTTATGGTTTGCCATTCACTCTTGGCATCGCTGTCTGACTGAGTGCCGAGCAACCGTGTCAGGACGTTTGTATTGTCGTCGAACAACTGACTGAACAGGTTTCCGGTGATCGGATTGGACGCCAGCTTGATATCGCTGGACGCGTTGATCGTTGAAGCCCACAGGTTCTTATAGGTAGCACGGACGGGCGTCGACAGGCACTTGAGCACCCAGTCCTGCAGCGCCCCCGTGGTATTGAGCTCGGCCAACAGGCTGCTTTCACTTTCGTATTCCTTGATCCCGTGGGTGCTGCTGTAGGGCGCCAGGAGAACATGCGGACCGTCTTTTCCCGGGCCAGGTCCGATCAGGTAAACCCCGAGTGCCTTGGCCGCCTGCGCACCGTGTGTGGCGACCAGCTCAAGCGGGCGGATCAATGCATTCGCGCCTGTGAGCGCCGCACGGGCGATGGTGTCCGGCATGTTCATAATCTGCGCAATCAGGTTGAACCCGCGCTCGCTGAGGCGCTCCTGGAGTTTTTCCGAATGGGCGTAATGCAGCAGTTGCCAGGGTAACTGTTTGGCGAACAGGGTTCGGTACGACGCCGCGTTGGCATTGCTCGATGCGAACGCCGTTTCAAGGACCGACTGCTGGAGCTCCCCCAGTTTCAAATTGCGGACCAGTTTTTTCACATAGTCTGCGTTCATTCCTGCGGGAAGTGCGGCCTCGGTGAGTGACGTGATCTTCTTGATCGGAAGGACATTGAGCTCATCAAAATGAGTCAGCGCAAAGGTTGTCAGGGTTTGGGTCAGACCTGTGGCGGTCAGGTGCGGGCTGAACTGCAACTCGACGTTGTCCGGATCAACATCATGTTGTCTGAAGGCCGTCTTGAGTCGCTTCTGGAGCTCAGCGTGAGCGGTATGCGTCAGAGAGGTCTGGCCGCTGAGGTAATCCTTGTCGTCATCGGCATTGGCCAGGTATTGCTGAAGCAGTTCGGCGTGCAGTACTTGATCGCCGATGGATGCTTTCGCCAACCATGCCGGTAATTTTTGCTGGGTGATCAAGGACTGGGCAATGCCCATCCCTCGACTCAGTCCGGTGATCGGTACGCTCGCTGCAATCAAATCCAGCAGTTTTTTCAGGGTGTTTTCAGGGAGCTTCGAAGCAAGCGCCTGCTCAATCGATATGCGGTCCAATAGGGCATAGGGTTTTTGCAGATGGTCGAGGAAGTTCTCGTGAACCAGTTGCAAGGGCGCCAGTGTGAACGTCTGGTCAGCAGTCCGTTCGTAACGTCCAAGGTTTTCCAGAAGTCCCCAGTGTTCATCCGGATCGAGCAGACGTCGTTGGAGTTCAGCCTTCAGCGGCGTCAATGAACCGAATGCTTCAAACCCAAAGGCCGGGGTCCACAAAATGGCCTGTCCTGAATGATGTGGGTCCAGACCGCCGCGCTCCGTGAGCATGAAACAATTGGCCAGGTGCAGTAAGGTCGAGGCGGTGCCGGCCTTGACTGCCAGTGAAAAAACATCAGGCAGGAAACCGTTCAATACCCAGCGCTGCAAGCGTACAGGGCTGTCAAGTACGGTGGTGATAATGGTCTGGTCCACAGCCGATAGCGTGCGGTTTAAAGTTCGCAATTTGACTTCGCTGCGCAAGGCGACAGACAGGGTATGAGCCAGTTTCGGTGTCAATAGGCTCAGAAACGGCGCGATGACGGTTTGCACGTCCTCGAAGCGTGTTGGTTGTTGTGGCAGGACGAGGTTATTTTCGAACTCAAGATCAAGCGATGCGCCGATGCTGGAGAGTTGCGCCAACAATTGTTTCGCCGACTCTGCTCGCACGGTGGCCGGTTGGTTATTCCATCGCTGATCTGCACGCGTACTCCAACGGCCGTCGGCGTCGGCGCGCAAAAGACGCTGGTCGATCAACGTCCGTACATCCAGAGCGTTATCCAGCAGGGCATCCAGAGCAACGGTGCCTTGCGCTTCACGGTAGCGGCTCAAGGCGAACTGTAGATTTTGCGCCTGCTTGGCAAGGATCTCGGTCATCAAGTCCTGAAACACCGGGCCTGATATCGGTACGCCGACAATCTTTCGTTCTTTTGGGTCCAGTGAGAGGAAGGTAGCGCGCTCCTCCAACGCCAGGAAGTTGAGCAGATTGTCTTCATGCCCTTCGGTTTTCATCATCCTCAACACGATATTCTGGATCTGTGACAGGTCGGTGCTGCTCTCAATACCTCGAGATGGGCTGTACAGAAAGGCATGTGTCTGCGGCACGTCGGGAACGCTGATCATCAGGGTGGAGGCAAGCTCCACGTAATGTTTGTAGAGGGCAGTGACGCGTAATTTTTCGACCTGAATCGAAGGGCTCGCCGCCAATGGAACGGTAGTGCCGGCGCGGCAAACAGCCATCAACTGCTGGTGTTCTTCAGTCGTAAATATCCGCTGTTGATGCTTGAGCAAGAGGTCCACGCAGTACGTATCACGCAGGCTTTGGGCGAAAAAATCCGCGCGTGAGTCTGCGGTACTCATCGGGCTGTTCCAGAAGGTGTCGAGCAAGCTTTGCAGGCGCGGCGTCAAACTCTGTGCGACCTCCTTCAAGGTCGCTTCCCAGGCCTGATTGTCGTCGTTGCTGCTGACGCCATGTGCTGGATTGGAAAAACTTCGGAACTCACCTTCCGGCCAGGTGTTGGTCAGGTAAAAATGCAGGACCGCGTCACTGAGCGACAGGGAAGACACCGTGTGCCGATTGACACCGCGACTGTCCACGGTGACAGGCACGGCTGTGCTGACGAGGCTGTCCATCCGGGTGTGACGCTGGTCCAGTGCCGGGAAGCGTTTGTTCAGGGCGATAGTCAGTGTCTCGTCGAGCATTGACTGTAACGTCGGCGTCTTGATGAGTTCGGCCAACATCGTTCTGATGTTGCGTGATTGATTCAGCGCAATGACGGTTTCCTGGTCCTGAAACACCGATCCTTCGACGAGCTCTGTTGAAATGATCGGTTCGCTGCGTGCCTGTAAAACATGACGTTGTTCGATGGAGAGATAGCGCAGCAGTTCGTCCTTGCTGGGGGCATTGCTCAACCATTCCATGAGTTTACTGTTGAGGTCCTCCAGATCCGCATGTTTGGTGAGACCGTTATAGGGCGTGTAGAGCGTCACTTCTCCCCCCGCAGGTCTGCTCATCAGAAAGGCCCCGGCCAAGGGGATTGCCCTCTTGCGTGGTGGCGTCAGGATCAACCGGTGGACTTGCATGGGATGAGCATCGTCGACACGCGTTGTGTGGGTGGGCAGATACACCCGTTTCAACCATTTCAGGTCCGCGGTGGTAAATCCCAGCGTTTTTTCCCGAGCGCCGGGCTCCCTCGTAAAGGAGGCAATATCGGCTTCGTGAAAAAAATACGGGAGAGTGGGTGCAGTCATCGTGATTCCTCGCCCTGCTGCAATCGGCAGGGTATTTGGGTGAGGAAAAACATTACGGTCGGCGAAGTGTTGAGGTGCGGTACATATCGCTTGAGGTGTTTGCGCGCTTCTGAGTCTTGACAGATCACCTGCAAAACAGCACTTAATCGGCAAGTTTTTTCGGTTGCTGTGCAACCCGATTTCACGCTGTTGCCCTTATTCAATAATAAAAGTGGAGCTTCAGATGCCTGTATCGCCTGAAATGGCTGTCAATCCGGACACCCCTGCACTGAGTTTCGCGGAACTTGTGCAGTTATTGACCCAGATCTTTTTGCAACATGGCACGTCGCTCGAGGTCGCCAGGGTACTGGCCGAAAACTGTGCTGGCGCCGAACGCGATGGTGCCCACAGTCATGGGGTATTCCGGATGCCGGGTTATGTCTCGACGCTGAAAAGCGGCTGGGTCAATGGCAAGGCGGTTCCGGTGGTCGAGGATGTGGCCTCGGGTTTTGTCCGGGTGGACGCCAACAATGGCTTCGCCCAGCCGGCGCTGGCCGCAGGTCGCAAGTTATTGGTCGAGAAAGCCCGCAGCGCCGGGATCGCGGTCATGGCAATCCGCAATTCCCACCATTTCGCTGCACTTTGGCCGGATGTAGAGCCTTTCGCCGATGAAGGCCTGGTGGCGCTGAGTATGGTCAACAGCATGACCTGCGTGGTGCCGCACGGCGCCGATCGCCCATTGTTCGGGACTAACCCGATTGCCTTCGCTGCGCCACGCGCGGGGGCCGACCCGATAGTGTTTGATCTGGCCACCAGCGCCATCGCCCATGGCGACGTGCAGATCGCAGCGCGCAAGGGTGAGCGTCTGCCGCCCGGTATGGGCGTGGACAGTCTGGGCCAGCCAACACAGGATCCGAAAGCGATTCTGGAGGGCGGCGCATTGCTGCCATTCGGCGGGCACAAGGGCTCGGCGTTGTCGATGATGGTCGAACTGCTGGCGGCAGCTTTGACCGGTGGCAATTTCTCGTTCGAGTTCGACTGGTCCAATCATCCCGGAGCGAAAACCCCGTGGACGGGCCAGTTACTGATCGTGATCGATCCGAGCAAAGCCGCCGGCCAGAGTTTCGCTGAACGCAGCCAGGAACTGGTCAGACAGATGCATGCTGTGGGGCTGCGGCGTTTGCCGGGTGACCGACGTCATCGCGAGCGGGCCAAGTCACTGGCTGGGGGCATCACGCTCGATGCGCAAACCCTGGCGCAATTGCGGGAACTGGCGGGTAATTGAGGTAAAAAAGGCGAGCTATGGGTTTAGTGCCAATTAGTTAAGACTCAGAACCTGTGGGAGCGGGCTTGCTCGCGAAGAGGCCCTCACATTCAACATCTCGGTTGACTGTCAGTCCGCTTTCGCGAGCAAGTCGAATCGTCGCACCGCCGCTCCCACATTAGATCTTTGCTGTTCGATGGGCTCGCCTGTGTTGTTTCTTCAACGACGACCCAGCAGCAACCCCACCACCAGACCAAAACCGGCCGAGATCGCTACGGTTTGCCAAGGGTGACCGCCGATGTAGGTTTCGGTCGACTCGACCACCGGCTGCGTACGCTCACGCACGCTGGACGCGCAATTGCGTGCCTGCTGCAGTTTCAGCGCGATTTGTCCACGCAGGCTTTCTGCTTCTTCGCCGACCAGTGAGGTACTGCTTTTGAGCAATTTCTCCGACTCTTCGATCAGCACTTGAAGCTCGCTGAAGACTTGATCCTTGATTTGGTCGTCGTTTGCTTGCGCCGGGGTTTCTCGGGCCATCAGGTGACTCCTTGCAGGTAAATGGGCAGTGATCAATGGAGTGTAGGCGTGGCGGAAAAGTTGCAGTTTTTTTGCCCTGAAACTCAACGCGCTTGGAAAATCCACCCCCGGAAATTTCCACCCACAGTGTAAGATGTCGCCTATTTTATGCAGCAGGTAATTCCCATGAGCTTCAATCTGGCCGACAAGCCCCTTGCCGAGCGCGCTGCGCTTGAAGATGAAAAGTCCCGTCTGTTCGATCTCTGGCAGAGCAACCTGGGTAAATCCAAGGGCGAAGCAGCGCGCTTGTTTGGCGAGCGCTCCAAGCGCAAAGGCAAATGGTCTGAATGGGTGCGTTCCGAACTGGACGCCATGTCACCGCCGGAATACGCCAATATGGTCCGCAGCGAAGTCAATCGCTTGATGGCTGCCAAGTAGATACCGTCTTGAGCCTCACCGGGCAAGCGCAAGTTTCGGGTCAAAGGGTTGACCCGACTTGAGCACGCCGTAAACGAAGTGCAACAGCTTA
>NZ_JBIUVW010000033.1:0-70849 GCF_044743155.1 Pseudomonas sp. NPDC087697
CCGCAGCCTCTACGATCCAGCGAACTGCGTTTCGCACGCTGGAGCGAGTTCGACCTCAAGCGCGGCACCTGGGAGATACCGGACACTCGACCCGCGTTGGAGGGAGTACCCTTTTCCACAAGGGGTACGAAGATGGCAGGGGATATCCATTTAGTACCCTTATCGCCGCAAGCAGTGGCGCTACTCGAAAAAATCCATGCACTCACAGGTAAATTCGCATTGGTCTTCGCAGGTGATGCCAAACCCTGGAAACCCATGTCCGAAAATACCGTGAACAACGCGCTACGGACGATGGGATACGACACCAAAACCGATATCTGCGGGCATGGGTTTCGTTCGATGGCCTGCAGCGCACTGATCGAGTCAGGATTGTGGTCGGAGACAGCCATTGAACGGCAGATGAGCCACAAGGAGCATAACAACGTTCGAGCAGCCTATATCCATAAGGCTGAGTTCATCGAGGAACGGAGGCTGATCATGAATTGGTGGAGCCGATACCTAAAGGCTAATCGGCAGGAACACGTCACCCCTCATGAATTTGCGAATCAGACCGGCACGAATGTCACTCGGTTAAAGGCAAGACGTAGTGCAACCGAGTAAGTGCTCGCTGAAAGATTGCTTCGACTCACTGACGACTGTCAGGGATGTGAAAGAGGGCTACTAAAGTTTCATCTCGACTGGCCGATTAAAAAGGTGGTAAAGCTAATTTTCTCGTCACAGCAACGAATTATCAAATAGGACTAAAAGTGGACCTAGCAGCTCAATATTTTGCATCGATGGAGCTAGACCAGAAAAACCGGGTTACATTCGAAGTAACCGAGCTACTAATACAAGTTTCACTGGGTGTAGGGTTGCCGCAGCCCTACTACTTGGTCATTGACAATGACGTGCTCAATGCCCTTCAAAAACCAGATGAGTACCGTGAACGCTATGTGGCGCTAATGCTGCTGTTTGATTACATCCGACGAAGTGAACTAGACTTTAGAAGCGCAATCACGCCCGTGATTTTCATCGAATTCTCTGAGAAAGATGCGTTAACAACCGCTGACGCTTTCAATATCGCCATGAAACACTTACATCAGACGGTAGCAAAAACGGGGCTTCAACTTTTTTGCCAAGGCCTAAGCAACTTCAAAGAAGCGAAACGAAGTGAAAAAAGTATCAACCATGACTTACATGAAATCAGCAGTGCCCTATCAAAAATAAAGCTCAACGAATACAAAATTGACCTGTCCAGGCCAAACAATCGAATAATGCTACCTCACGCAGCGGCTCGATACTTAGCACCAAAATTCAAACCTAAGTATTTCTCCCGTGGCCATACGGAATTGTTCATTCAAGCCGCAATAGAAAGCAAAATCCTACATAATAAAAAAAATGACGCTTACGTGCGCAAAAACTTTCATAACAAATATGCAATACGCACATCAAAACTACTTACCTTACAATCCGGCCGCCTTAAAGGAATGGGGGACTTGTCGATTTTGTCACTGTGTGACATTGGGAGCCAGTTCAGCCAGAAGTTTTCGGCAACATCCATTGGATTGACGTTTGATGAGCGTCTTCGGGACGTCCTCGCAAGCCATTCGGATTTAACCGTCACCAGCGATATCCTGATCTCCGGGGAAGAGACTCCCAAGTCAATCCGCAAAAAAATGTTCTCCTTTTTGCGTGAATCTCAAGGAGTCGAAAGAGTTAATGCAGTAACCACCACTTTCGCAACGGGTATTGCCGATTTTTTGAAAAGCGTTGAGTGGTTCACCCACAAGCCGGACATATCGAGTACGCATGAAAGGAAAGAGGCCTAATCGAGCACTTGATCCCTTTGTCTTCCGTTAGCGTCTGCGAGCCACTCGTCCACGCGGGTCCATCCAAACAGGGCTGCAAAGCCGCCCTGTTTGGATGGACCTCACTTAAAAAATCTAAAACCCACGCAACTGTCTGTGGAAAACCACAGATTTCCACCGGTGGATAATTTCATCCACAGCCGCAGAACTCCCAAAAATTCGAGCATTGACCCGAATTATCCACAGGCGTAGAAAAGATCGGGCAATGCGCTGTCGTTGACAGCAACCCAGGTAGCCCGAACCTTTAAGGCTACGCCACACCGTGGTGGTTCTCCCAAAGTGCGATTAGCGTCCGGCGGCTCGCACGGTCACAGCGATGTGATGGATGCCTACTTTTACCAGTGTGCCCACTGCGGCAACTCATCCCCTTTCATAGCTACCCTGCAGCAACCTATCCGCTTGGCCATTCCCGTGCGCCAACCTGCGCCCGTCTCTTTCTCCCGGAAAGAGACGGGCGCTCCTACCACTGCTGCAGCCCAACTCGTACAAGGCTTTGCGGCATTTCCCCTCGTGACAATCGGCGTGACAAACACCGAAAAGTCACCAGCAACAGCGATGCAGATGATGGTGCCGCAGCCCACGGAATGGACTGCACCTGACTGACAGTCAGGCACGCCCCGGTCATCGCTTCACTGCCTTCACCCGACTCAGGATCTCGCGGCGCTGGTCTCGTCAGCCAGTGCAGCCTCCACCCGCCCACTTCCTCGGAAGTGCTCAGGAGGCCAGATCATGAGATGCCCAAGCTCCCGGTCGTAAGGAGCCGCAAGTCCCGCGTTAGTGGACAACCCTCACAGGTCGCAGGGGCCTTGATCCCTGATAACACTCAACATTCGTGGCGGGATGACGTGGGGAAGTTTTCAAAAGTTTTGGCTTCGAGAGGAGTTCGATCATGGCATTGGTCGGTAGACGAGACGGGCGAAATTTTGGCTATGGTCGACAGTTGAGCTATGCCGGGCCACAGGCATTGCGAGATCTGTTTGGCGGCGGGCATTACGGCACGGTCAAAGGGCACAGTGATCGGTGGCAGGCATTTGTGCGGTGGTGTCGGTCGAAGGATGGGCCAGGGTTTAACGATGCGCGGCAGATAGATCGGCAGACCTTGCTGGACTACGCCGGACATCTGCGTCAGCAAGTTGAACAAGGCGCTATAGGCATCGCCACCGCGCAAAACCGGTTGTCCAGCGTGAACCGGACCCTGGCTGCGCTTCGCGGTGATCAGTATATGAGAGCGCCAAGTCCAAGTAAGGCGCTGGGAATGCAGCGCTCCGGTATCCGCAGTGAAGTACCTCAAGGCCAAGACCGCGCACAAGTGAAACGGATCGTTGAAGTGCTATGTGAACATCAGCAGCCACGAGTCGCTGCCATCGTGCAGTTGGCACGCGAAACCGGGATGCGTTTACGTGAGGCCATTTTAGCAAACCTGCCCCGGCTGCAACGTGAGGCCAAACAACTCGGCAGGATCAACATCCAGGACGGCACCAAAGGCGGTCGTTCGGGCGCATCAGCCTCTCGCTGGATTACGGTAAGCAATAAGATCCGCGAGGCACTGGCATTCGCCCATCAAGTTTCGCCAAAAGGTAGCCGCAACCTATTGGCCCCGAACGAAAGCTACCTAGACTTCCTAACGAGCACCGTCCGTCCCGCTCGAGACCTCCTCCACACGCATGAACTCAGAGGCTTTCATGAGCTGCGGGCGGCTTATGCGTGCGAACGCTACGAGGAAATCACTGATCATCTCGCGCCCATCAACGGTGGTAATTGCTACCAACTCAACCAACACCTCGATCAGTTGGCCCGAGTACAAATCAGCTACGAACTTGGTCACGGTCGTATCGACGTGGTTTCGGCTTACATTGGTGGTCGAGCATGAGCAAAACATTTGATATGGAACTGTTCCTGGCGAGCGTACTGACTGGATCGTATACCACACGTCAACGTCACCTTCGGCAGGCAAAGATAATCCAAACGATAATTGTTAATCGCTGGAACCTAGAAAACCCGTGGATATGGCAACGAAAGCACCTTATATGGTTCCTAAACAACAGCGCGAATAATAAGTCAACCTCCACCCATTATTATTACGTACTGACCGCTCGTTTGATCGTATCTCGGTTAAAAAAAGGATGGCGGTTACCGAAATAACCATACGAAATTTCTTGGAACGATGCTTACTCTGGAGAAGTCATGCTAAGCTCTGATGCACCAATTAAAAGCGAAAAACTCAACAACAAATTACAACCGGCCAGCAATCAACATTACTCCTTTAAAAGTCACCATGAACAAAAAAGTTATTTTATGTGCCTGGATCTGCGCAACATCTATAATTCAGATTTTTTTGGATAAAGTTATTTTCCCAGAAAATGACAAAATACAATATAGAGAGATGGAACTCTACAGACCACGAGCGGACTTCGAATACAAATTAACTGAACTGTTAAAAAGTATACGCACCAACCAGTATTATGAGAAGTTAAATGTTGAAAATACAAAACGAACAATTGACACAGCCTATATACATACACTTCTTGAGTATCATCGAGAGATCGTTCAGCTCTACGACGTAGCGGGATCAAAAGAAATTCTATTAGCGCTTCAAGAAATGGGTACCGATATTGTACGAATGTCCGAGAGCATTGGATATAATACTTGCGTTCCCAGCGATCAGTTTTCCAACTTCAATACTTCTGCAAAAGAGATAGCTCCGCTAATAGATAAATTAAGTTCCATCAAAGAAAACATATTAAATTTTGACGAAAAAATTCGTAAAGCTAAACCTGATCATCTCGAAAACGGAAAATTTGATACTGAAGCAGCGGCAGAAAAGGTCAGGCTATTGATCGAGCTTATGAAAGATCCATATCTATATGTTAGATTCAACAACAAAGACCCAATTTCTGATTTCCAAAAATACATAAATGACTTCGACACCATACATGAGGCATATCGAACCTGCGCTGCCAACTATGCAGAGAGAAACGAACACAACAACCACATTAAATTGTTTTATCAAATCATGACTTTCTTAATTCTCACCATACTTATGTATAAAAAAGACTTGCTATAAACATTCAAACATTCAAACATTCAAGAAATATCATCCACGCTGATTAGTAATGCTTTACATAGCCATGACTGGTCAACACACCGTTCGCCTTTAGTCGAGTAGAGAGATAACTTACATTCCATGCAAACTTAAACCCATTGAACTGCCTAAAACATACCAAATATCTTGTCACTTTACTTTTACCAAGTCGGTACAGTCCGGGGGAGATTATTGGCCACCCTGGATACTTAAATTGATTTCTCCATCGCTAAAGTAAATTTAATAGCGAGATTAAGCCATATCGCTTTTTGGCATAGCATTGAGCGAACTGTCACTTGTAGCCCATGGTTTTACAGTAGTCACAGATTTACGATTCGGCTTAATTTTTTGTTTCCGCACCGACCCCCATTGATAAATAAGTTCTTGTTCGTACGCTTCTACATCCTTGAATGCAGCTTCTCCGATATGTGCAATGTAGCGTGAAAAATCAGATCGTAACATTCCAGCAATCAAGTGCATATATCCACTGTTATACCTAGCAGAAGCTTTATAACCAGAGCTTTGACTTGTACCGAAACTCTTAGCTTTACCTATATAAAAAGGCCTATCTCCATCTTGAGGATGGTGAAATACGTACAAACAGAAGCACTGACGCTTAGCATCTTCGAGTGTATCGTATGTAAACTTCTCCCAAACCAGTTGCATTGGTTTACCCCGACATCAAACTACAATCATTATAAAAACAGCGCGGTAAAACTTCAGATTTGTTTTCGAGTAAATCTTACCATGCTCTAAATAACTAACTCCCCTTAGGTACTACAAAAGTCACAAAACTAAACTTGCCCTCACTGAACCTCTCAGTCAATGAGTACCACTCACAAAAAATTCCCTAGGAAACGAACACCTTGAATGCCACATCATTATTTGCCGAAGTTGCTGTCCATGAGTCTAGCAACTGGAATGCCTGAAGACTTTCATGTATGCATTCATTACCGCGACTCACTTGATTAGAAAAATGAGTCCGAGAAAAAGCGTTTCCGATCACAATCCAAATTTCTTTTTCCACCCGTAAAGAATTTCTTCGTTCAGTAAACACGCGCCACGCTTCATCAACCACAGTCTCATAACCCACCCCTAATCTCGCCATATAAGCGTCGGGGGCTTCCTTATGAATCAGCCGCACTCGCTTTAGGAGGTCTGGGTGAGTTAGATCTAATCGCCACGGAGCGCCTAGCAATCGATGATTCCCAAACTTAAGATCCTTATTAGGACTTATCAAAACCTCCATATTCTTTATTGCTTGCCCACCTACTTCTGCAATTGCACCCGCTGAGGATCGCGGCTGCAAAGTATCTCCACACTTAACATGTATAAATACCAACTTTGTTTCAGAACTGGCAATAAAATCTGCAGGCTCTGTATTTAAATCAGTGCAGAGCAAATAATCAATATCAGGTATATGCGAGAAAAATGGACCATATTCAGCCACACGCATATTAGAGTCATTTACATTTCGAATTTTGTCTATTAAAAAAAACACGGAATTAGGTAGAAAAGCGTTTTGTACCAACCCAGCGGAACCTCCTTTTTCATCCATTCCGGGCGAAAGTAACTCGTTTACCTTTATAATTGAGCGACCTATGGCAGATTTATCTAAGTCAAATCCTGCCTCAAGTGGTAGTCTAAATTTATAGTATCGTCCTTGGTAGAACGCTGATGAATTTATATACAGAATCCTCTGCAATCCAGCAGTAAACACTTCCGTCATCGACTGTCCAGAGAAAAACTCCTGCCCGGAATCAGATATCTGTTGATTAAGAAGCCTGTAGTTACTATCTAAAACAAGTCTAGGTACGTGTGTATTTATGTCATATGACAAATATATATGCACACCCCCTGGTTCCGTCCGATAAACAAAACTATTAGAGCCAGACACATACTCTAGATAAATAATATCATTAACTAAATTAAACTCCTGCCCATTTAACGCAAACATCAGAGGATCGGAAAAATCACAAAAATCAAGAATGATGCTTGCAGGCTCACACTCCGGAGAGTTAGCAACGGGCTTCGCGAAAGAATTTATTAAATTACTTTCGACGACCCTTCCGCTATTTATCACATCTACAACATCATCTATCCAAGCAGCTAATCCGCGCAGACTTAGGTTCCTATTCTTCTGATCAGAAATTCGCCCAGATCCTACACCGAGGTAATAGCTACTTTGTGCAACACCATTCTGCGATAGATTATCAACCATAAGTGTTGACAGTGCATAGGAGGCGTTGGACTGCGCCGAGTGAATATCTTCGAGATTGCGTCCTCGCCATGAGACTCCTTCTGGACGCCGCCTAGCTTCGCCTATGGCCATACTTGTGGCCGACTTGGTTCTAATGCGGTCAGTTCTTGCTCCGAGGGATAGAATTTCCTCCAGTGAAATTACACCGCCAAGACCAATTTCAGCTTCACTCGAATAGTTAACGCCTCTACTATCATAAACAACGAATAGGTCACCAAGCTCTCTACAAATTACAACTTGAAGCGCCGGCTCAAAAAATAAAGAATCCTTTAAAAACCTTGAATTACTAAAACTTATGCTTAGAGCAATTGAAAAACCTAGAGACTCTCGAATTACGGCAAGCTCACCAGCCATAGTGAGTTTCCAATACAAGGCATCTATAAATTTAGCCATCGTAAAAGCAGGCGTCTTCTTTATAAAACAGAGAGATGCCAGAGGAATAGTTAAGCTTTGTTCCACATCAAAATTATCAATATCAAATTTCTTCCTAAAGCCTGAGTCAAAATAACTTACATCAGGGAAGGCATCAAGATACCTCTTTAGGAGCATTGATGTATCAAGTGACTTTAAGAACGAAACACAATTATCGCGAACACTAATATACTCATCAAAATCTAGGAAATTTCTCCACAAGCTCGAGTTGGAGTTCGAGTTTATTTCCAACGTAAACGCATCATAATTCCGATGTGCCCGAACAACCCGTCCGACTGTTTGCACAAGCTCTCGACCACTACGGACGGCATATGTCAGAACCAGAATTTTTGCTTGTGGAATATCTATACCTTCATCAAGTTTTCTCTGATGAATAATCACATCATAACTGGAGTTTTTAAGTGACCTAGGAACTGTAGACTTAAAGTTCTCTCTTGCATCGCCTGAAAACTGTTGGTGGACAGCCAATACAGAAAACTCCGGAGAAAATAATTCGGCGTATAACTCTATAGCTTCAACATTTTCGCATTTTACAATACATTTGGTATTAGGCTGTTGCTCTAAAAGTTCTTTTACACGCGGAAGCAGTCTTTCATAAGCCATAGACTCCCAAACCGGCTCACAGAGAACATTGTCTTCGAGCGCATGTTTGTATGTATAAACATAGCTCCATTCGTGAGCAACATCAAATTTAAATAAATCGTTTCTATATGGCGTAGCAGTTATTATGACTTTATGGGCTCTAAATGACCGTGATATTTCACTCCAGATTGGGGACGGCTCGGAATGTCCCTCATCCACAATTACCAGATCCACAGCCTCAACTAACGCACTTAAAGCCACCTCAGATAGCGACGACAACATCTGAAAAGTAGTAACATTTATACTTTTATCTTCAGTAAGTGCCACACCATCAATTACTGTTTTCAATTCAATATCATATTCAGGCAGTCTATCAGTGAAAAACTCCCCTGAAAGCTGCTTAACCAGTTGCTCCCGTACCGCCGAACGATGGCAAATAACTAATATTTTCTGCTGTTGCCCAAAGTGGGCTAGAACAGAAATCACTCCTGTTTTACCACCCCCGGTGGGCATGCTTACCAAGCATGAATGGCGAGTTTCTGGTTGGTTAAGGTAATCGAATGCCAGCTCAAGCGCATTTTTCTGGCCTCTACGAAGGACATTCCAAAGGTCGTCGTTAACTTCTACAGCCCCGAACTCCATTTCTGATCTCCATACCCTACGCTCAGCACCGGGATAGTTAGCTGAGTCGGAAAGCATACCGGCACAAAGCTACTACACCCACATATTTTTGACTATTCACTACCAGCCCTCCCTTCAATGCAATTCGCTTCTGCAAATTAAACGAATGTCGCTCATTTTCATCAGAAGGGCTCAAAAAGTCAGGTGCGTGCGTCTTCACCTAGCTAGAGGTAGACTTAGGGGTATATCCAAGACTAGCCACCTATAAAAAACTTTATTTACAGATAGTTAGGTATAGGTTCGACTCCTGGTGCCGCACCATACAAAACAAAGCCCTCGCAGAAA
Organism: Pseudomonas sp. NPDC087697; assembly: GCF_044743155.1. NCBI lineage: Bacteria > Pseudomonadati > Pseudomonadota > Gammaproteobacteria > Pseudomonadales > Pseudomonadaceae > Pseudomonas > Pseudomonas sp. NPDC087697. The sequence goes on from NZ_JBIUVW010000033.1 coordinate 9,170, forward strand.
TGCGAGGGCTTTGTTGTTTCTGGGGTTTGGAAAAGCAAGTCTTAGTGACCGCCGCTCTGACCGCCATCAACGTGCAAGATCTCGCCAGTAACGAAACCGGGGGAGTCCAGATACACGACGGCTTGGGCGAAATCGCTCATCTCGCCCATGTGCCCGACCGGGTGCGAACTCCCCAGCGCTTCATGGGTTTCTTCGCCGTGCATCGGGGATTTGATGATGCCGGGATAGACTGCGTTCACACGGATGCGCAGAAAATAAATACGTGGCGCACTCAACCGATCGGCGCAACAAGACGTTGCGTTGACCGGTTGAGCGCGCCGTCCCCTTTTTCCGCGCATCATTGGCAACGAGTCCATGCCATCGAGTCAATATTTCTGAGCCACCCCCCCAGAGGGGGCACCCCGATAAGGCGGTATGGTGATTTAATTTAGATTAATCACTACAACCCCTTTGATCGGATTTTCCGAGGATGCCGGAGGCGGTATGAAAATGTTATTTCTCATTCGCCATGCCAAGTCGAGTTGGGATGACGCTGCGCAGCCCGACAAAGACCGCCCATTGAACGATCGCGGCAGACGCGACGCGCCTAAGATCGGTGAGCGCTTGGCCAAGCGCGATCTGAAGCCCGATCTGATCCTGTCGAGCCCGGCCGTGCGTGCGCTCGAGACAGCGGAGATCATTGCCAGGAAGCTCGATTACCGACGCAAGGACATAGTGGTGGACGATCGGCTGTATGCCGTCGAGGCGAATGACCTGCTCGAGGTCATCCGCACGCTGGGCGATCGACTGAAGTCAGTGATGATCTTTGGCCATAACCCCGCGTTGGTCGAGCTCGCGCAGCGGCTCTCCAGCGAGATCACCGACATGCCAACGTGCGCCGTCGCCGAGTTCAGGTTCGATGCGAAGTCGTGGTCAGAAATCGGCGAGATCGAGCCCACACAAGTGGCGCTCGACTATCCAAAAAAATCCTAGGGAAATTCTGACAAAGTCAGCCCCCTTGCGAACGTGGGGAGGCCAGGAGCTCCGTGGCATCTGGATTCCCGCGTTCGCGGGAACGACTCCTTTGGCCCTATCCACTTCTCAGAGATCATTGTTCCCGGATGCCGCTCCCGCCTGGGGCCCTTTGCCGAGAAAGGGGGCGGTTTCCACTTCCAGCATCAGCAACACCATTTCCGTCAACTCGGCGTCGGACTTCTGTCCCGCATAGAGGTCATGGAGTGCTTTGGCGAAAGGAATGCGCAGGTCCTGGTTTTCTTCGCGGGCGGTGTCGCTGTACTGCATTAGTTCGCCGATGGCTCGCAGCACAGCCGCTTGCCACCGAGCGGTGGTCCTCGGACCATCGCCGGTGATTGCAATCAACTTATCCTTCGTCAGTTGGCGAAGGGCTGGTTCCCGCAACGGCTTAAGCGGCTTTGGGTTGCGAGTGATCTTTGACATACCGGACGATACTCAACGTCTCCTGCCGGAACTGCTCGTAGTCGATCTGCTGGGCGTTTATAAAGGTGCTGCCCATCATGGTCAGCGACCCCATAAAGCTGGCTTCGGAAATTTCCTCGTCACTCGCGCCAAACAAGCGCGCGGCTTCGGTATGGAACAGGGCGCAATACTTGCAACGGGTCGCCCCGGACACCGCCAGACCTATCAGCTCCTTGTACTTATTAGGAATCTTGGTATCCGCCAGCCAGAAATCCCGGGCCACGGCCCAGAATCCGATCGCTCCGCCTTCCGGCATCTGCTTAATCCACTCCGGTACCTGACCCAGGGTCTGTTCAATTTCCCGATAGGTATCACGAATGGCCATTTGACACCTCCTTACCTCTCTGGAGACATCTGCTCCAAAGGTACAACTAGTTTAGTTCGCTGGCAGCCATGCCAGAGCCGGTAGCAGCACGACTCCAGCAATGAATTCTTAAACATCGTAGAAACAATAGGATGGAATTAGATTTTTTTGGCGCAATGACGGACCACTAAGTACCTGGAGTTATCAAACTTGGCGGGTTGGCTCATCACCCATTTCCAATGCCTCCTTCACCTGCTCCGACAGGCTTTTTCGAAATTATGAAAATTATGGCTGGCCAATAATTATTGCCCAGCCATAAAAATCCCTAAAACTCGCCGGGGTATGACTCACCCACATAGGTAACAAAACAGTTCAAGCACATAGGTAACAGTTTTTAACTGGCACAGGTCGATTCTGAGGATCTGACCATGCCGTGGCGAGAACTGAAACCTATGGACCTGAACCTGATCCGCATGCTTGAAAAGCCCCGAATCAATCGGGGCTTTTCAAGGATCCGATTCAGACCTCGCTGACTTCAAACACGAACGAGATCTTGCGGCTGCTGGCGCTCCAGACGTAGCGGATGTGCTTGCCTTGCAGCGGGATGGAGACCGCCGGTGGGCGGAAGGCGGCGATGCATTCGTGGCCGGTCAGGCGGACGCTGTTGTAGAGCAGCCCCCAGGACAAGGTTTCACGCAGTTGTCGGGCGAACGCTTGGGCGGGGCCGTAGGCAGCGGGGTCCGGGTCGTGGAGGTGGGAATAGTTTTGGCGGATGTCGTGCATCGGCTTCACGACCTGGTTGACGTAGGTGCGCATGGTCAACTCGAGGTCCGGCTCGTTGGTCGCGGCCAGGAAGCGCTCCTGGTGATAACTCGTCTCAGCGATGGCCGCCGACTGGCTGCTGGCGGCGTAGTAGACGCCGAAGGTACCGCCGGTGAATCGGCTGGTTTTGCCAATATGGGTAAACGCGGCCATGACCGGCGTCGAGCCGGGCCCGGAGATTCGGTCTTCGGGGCGAACTCGGGAGAGCACGCCGGCCTCTTCCATAATCCGATCGTTGGTCAGGGCTTCCAGCGCGTAGGCGGTGGGCAGGTCTTCGGGGTCGAGCACGTCTTCAAACAACGAGATCGGCGGGAAGCTGCTGTTGACGATCCGGTAGGCTCGCGGCCACTGCGGATCGGTCAGTTCCGGCACCATCAACCGCGCACTCCGTCGAGATAGCGTCGCACATCAGCAATATCCACGACGCGACCGACCATCATATAAGCGAGGGCCGACTGGCCATTGAACGGCGCGGCGGTATTGGGGCTGCTGACCCATTTGTAAGCGCGCTCGCGACTGTTGCTGAAGATGATGCTCAGTGCTTTGTGGATGCCCATGAGGTAGGAGATACGTTCCAGAGTGTCGTGGGGCAAACGCACGTTGGGTGGTAGGTGTTTGTACTTGTAGAAGGTCGTGTTGCCGACCTTACCCAATAGCGTGCGCTGCTGTTCGGCGGTGCAGCCCCACAGTTGCATCAAATTGAAGAAAAACTTCAACGCGACTCGGCCGGCTTCGGGGGAATCGAGTTGTTGCTGCGGGGTTTGGGCTAGGGATGAGGTAGGCATGAGGTTGGCCTCCTTGGTATGCAATGTCTTGAATTCAGATTAGTACAGATACGAATAAATAGGTTAATTTAATCCGCAAGCGAATATTCGCCATCTATATCGCCCAAACTAAAGAACCGCGCAACCCTCGCATTTTTTTGACCCCAATCCCCCTCCCCCCCCCAAAACCCCGATCCTGTGCAAGCCTCCAGCCATCGGCTGTGAAATCAATTCGCCACTAAATCCGCGACAACTATGCTCAGGTGCAGGAATATAGCCGGCATATGGCGCCGGATAGGCCGCAAGGTACACAACAATTGCCAGCCCACTTCAGAGGGCATTACCCCATGGATAGCAGAACCTTACGCAACCTGATGCGCATCGTGCAGACCGGCTCGTTGTCGGCGGCGGCGGAGCACTCCTGTTTGACGGTGCAGGCGTTGGCCGCGCAGTTGAACAAGGTCGAAGAGCAGTTTGGTTTTCGCCTGTTTCGACGTTCCAACAAGGGCTTGACCCTGACCCCGCAGGGCACGGAGCTCACGCCCTACATGGACAAGGTGTTGGTCGCCACGCGGCAGATGGAAGAAAAGGTCGCCGCACTGAAGGTGCCTGGACAACGCACGCTTAAGGTTGCGTTGAATACCACGCTGTCGGAGGACTTCAATCGGAGAATGATCGGACGCCTGATTGAGGTGTTTCCTGACCATCAGCTGGAATTCAGCTACGCCGAGTCGATGGAAAACCTCAGCAAGCTCAAGAACGAAGACTTCGACCTCGCTGTGTTGATCGGCCCGCAAAAGCCCGGATTGCCGAGCATTGTGCTACCGGATGTGCAAGTTCAGGTGGTGGGCGCTCACTGCGGTCAGGAGAACGATCCGCTGGTGTTGCTGGGCGATAAGTTTCAGGTTCGTCCGGCGGACGACTGTCCGTATTCCCACAGTTTCTTGCGCTTTCTCGACGCGGGCCTCGGCAACTATGAGTCAGGTCAGCGGATGATTTATTCCTGCAGCGAAACCCTGACCCTGTCGCTGATCACGCAGATGGACGGCCTCGGCATGGTGTCCCGCGAGGCGGCCCAGCGTAACGGCTTGACCATTTTCCCTGGCTTCGAGGATTTCCTCGAAGTGCGGCTGGCGGTCAATAACCCTGAGTTGTCGGGCCAGGCATTAAGCGATGTGGTCGGCCTGGGCCTACATGAACGAGCCGAGCGCAATGTACGCAGCCGTTCCAACCGCCACACTGAGAAAGAGGTTTTTGCTGAAATACGCACATAGCAACGTCGGAATCGCTGCATAAAATTCCGGGCGATCAAGCTGCACATGCTGGTCCTTGATCAACAAGGGCGTGAGGCTGATCGCAGCGACGATCGCCACTGGCAGGTATTCCAGCGCCCGGGCGACAAAGGGCGGCCAATGGTCGGTGTTCACTTGCAGCGGCAACGCGCGCGGCAGGAAGGTCACGGCCATCATCAGCACGACGACCAGAATCAGGAACGCTTGGTCAGGCATACACCCACCCCGCAGCCGACGAATGTGGCGATAAAGACGTTGAAAGGCGAGCTGCCGACCAGGCTCAGGGCGCCCATGCAGACGACCGCAGCCAGTGCGGCGATCAGTTTGTTGCGGGTGTTGCACAGCGACACCAGCACGTAGAGCATCATCGCGGTCAGGGCATAGTCGAGTTGATACTTGATCAGGTGAGCTGCGTACTGCGCGCAGATCGCTCCGAGCAAACCGCCGAGCACCCACGAGGTGTGACAAAACAGGTTGAAGCCGATCAGGTAACGCACATTGACCGAGGCGCCGCTGCCCAGTTTCACGCTGTGGAAGGCGAACGATTCATCCGTCAGCCCGCCGGCATAGCACCATCGTTCAAAACGACTGAGCCCTAACGCCCGCAACGCCTTGGCCATGTAGACCGACATCAGCATATGCCGCGCATTGATCAGGAACGTGGTGAGGATGATCGTGGTCAGCGAAGCGCCGCTGGAGATCAGCGCCAACGCGGCGAACTGCGAAGCGCCGGCGTAGACAAACAGGCACATCGCAACCGGCAACCACACGGGTAACCCGGCATTGACGGCCATCAAACCAAACACGAACGACACCGTGAAGTAGCCGGCCACCACCGGGCTGGCTTCGGCAAAGGTGCGCGAAGGCTGCGGCTCGACCATCAGCGGCTGGCTGCTGGACGTCTCATTCATAGATCCCTCTCAAATGTCGTTTCGCCACGCGGCTCGCAAAAACCCTGGGCAGTCCAAAAGCGTTTGCCGGCGAGGTTAGCATCGTCGACGAACAGGAACATCCGCAGCACACCGACCCGTTTCATATCCGCCGACGCCGCTTCCACCAGGCGCTGGCCCACACCTTGGGCGCGATACTCCGGACTCACCGCCAAGTGGTTGATGGTGCCACGGCTGCCGAGCATGCCACCCAGCACCGCACCGACCACTTCGCCATCGACGTCGAGCGCCAGGAACGCAGTGGTGGTCTTCTGCACCAACACACTGCGCAGGCATTGGGCGTCCTGCCATTCGCAGAACGATACTTCGTCGAACTGCCGGAAGAAACGCTCAAGGCGCGGCGCATCCTTGGCATTGGCGCGCCACAGCATCACCGATGCCGAGGGGCTGTCCATGGGGTCGAGCTGTTCAGCGAACAATGTCGAAAGCGGTCCCGGGCCGCGAGAAGGAAATCGCCAGGATCTGCCGGTACGCCATGTCGTGAGAATGGGTATTGCGGGCAGGGGTCACGTAGTGACGCATGTCGCGGTCGAGGAAGAAGGTGGTGTCGAGGATTTCCTGGTAAGTCGTCGACGCCAACTGCTCTTCCTGGGCGGTGTAGAGACGGCTCTCGGCACCGTCAACATTGTTGCGTCCCCAGAAGTGCACACCGCTGAACGGATAACCGTCGCAATGGATGCCTTCAGGGGTGATTTCCAGTTGTTTGCCCGGCTTGATCTCGATGCGGATCTGATGGATCTGGCATTGCCAGATTTCATCGTGCAACTCCGGTGGCAGAACGTTTTTGTACACTTCAAAGTCGATGTCGATGAGGCTGCGCATCACCGGCGAATTGATCACTTCATTGGAGAAGTCCTGGAAGTGTCGTTCCAACCCGCCCACGTAGCTGTTGTTAGCCTTGGATTGCACATAGGCGCGGTGCTCCAGCTGCTTGAGGTCGCGGGTCACCGGGTTGTATTCGAAGTCGCTGTAACGACGGAAGCGCATACCGGAATCGGCCTGGCCGTAGTAGCTGTCCGGCTCCATGTTTTCCCAACTTTTGGTCAGTCTGATGAAGTCGGCGAAATGACCGTAGAGATTGAAGTCACCACCCTGGACGTTGACAAATTTGTCGCGCCTAAGCGATTCGCCAACTTCTCTGTTTAAAACGATCATTACTAGTCTCCGCTGCATTGAGCGGCCTAATCTATTGCGTGCAGGATTTCCGTCCATGAGAAAGAATTTCAGGCATATCAAGCGTTGATTGAAACGCTGCGCAAAGAGTCCTTGAGTCGACTTTTTTATGCAAAAAAGACAGTTTTTGAACGTTTTTACTAAAATTAAGCAATAAAAAACCCCGAGCCAGTCGGGGGTTTTTATTGAGTTTTATCAACTCAATCGATCATCAGAAGATGTTGATCGGGTAATCCACAAACACACGTACTTCGTTGCCGCTGACGTTGTAATCGCTGGATTTCTGCGACACGCGCAGGACCGAACTGCGAACTTTCACACTCAGGTCTTTGGCCGGACCGCTTTGGACCACGTACTTGAACTGGTTGAAGATTTCGCGCTCGGTGCCACCGGTGCTGGTGGCGGTGGTGATGTTGTCGCCACGCACGTAAGCCACGTTGTAGGTCAGGCCTGGAACGCCAAAAGCGCCGAAATCGAGGCCGTAGCCCAGCTGCCAGCTGCGTTCGTCTTCAGCGTTGAAGTCGGACCAGTAGGAGTTGGCGAGGTAGATGGTGTTGCCACCGTCACCGACACGACCCTGGTCTTTCTGATAGCCGCCGTACGGGTAGCCGAGGTTGCTGTCACCGGTGCTGCGCTGGTGCGCGAGGGTGAACGAGTGCGGGCCAGTGACGTAGGTCGCTGCCAGGCTCCAGATTTTGTTGTCCTGGCCTTCGGTGTCATGTTCCAGAGCGTAAGACTTGTCCAGCTTGGTCTGATAGCCGTTGAAGTCCAGGGTCAGCGATTGATCGCTGGCCAGCGGGAACACGTAGTTCAGGTTCACGTACTGCTTCTTCAGGACGTCTTCGACGTTGGAAGCGTAGAACGCTGCTTTGAACTCTTTGGTGAACTGGTAGCTACCGCCCAGCACGTTGATCGACTTCAAGCCACCGCTGTCACGGCCTTCGGCGCTCTTGCGCGATTCGGCGGTGAAACGACCGGCGTCCAGCACCAGACCGTCGATCTCTTTGGAGGTGATCATGGTGCCGGTGTAGCTTTCAGGCAGCAGACGAGCATTGTCGTAGTTCAGTACCGGCAGTGCCGGCATCTGGTCACCGTAGGTCAGCACAGTGTTGGACAGACGGAGTTTTACCGCCGCGCCAGCCTTGGACAGGTCATCAGCTGCTTCGCCGCTGTCGCCTTGCCGGCGCCGCTACGGCCCTTGCCGCCATCGAGGCGCAGAGCGTGCAGACCGAAAGCGCTGATGTGCTCTTTTTTCATTCCAAAACAAAAGGCCCGCCCACGCAAAAGCGAGGCAGGCCCTTATTATTTTTTGGAGTCGTGGCGGTTGGCCACAGGCGTGGGGGCGAATCCTATCCGCGCCCCTAAGCATGTGTCAATTTCGTGAATCGTCTGTGATTAGGCAAAAATCGTCTAAGAACTTACTGGTCAGCGATCGCCAATTGCACGGTGTGGCTATCGACTAACTGCTCGAAATGGGTGACTTTGCCGTTCGCCAGAGTCCACAAATGCGCGACTCGGGCGTTCATCGGGCGGCCCGTGGCCTTGTAGATCCCGCTGTAATTTCCGTAGGCGAACACCTTGTCACTCTGCGCGACATAGCTCTCGACCTTGAACTGAAAATCTTCCCATTCAGTGCCCAGACGCTTGAAGACGTTCTCGACGATGGCGTCGAAACCGACGTAGGTTCCAGCGTAGGGAAACCCCGCCGCTTCGGTCCAGTGCGCATCGGCGGCCAACACTGCGGCGGTGTTGCGTGCGTTTTCCCGGGAGTTTGCACCTTCGTAGGTGCTTTTGATCAAGCTCAGGTTATCCATGGATCGCTCCGCGTAAGGTGAGTGAAATCAGTGAGCGCAACCGTCCAGGCCACACGCCTGAACCGGGGAAGTGGATTCGCTCGCCTGGGTGGCGACCGATTGGCTCAACCAGGCCGCAAAAGCTTCAGGTTTGCCGAGCCACGGGCCGATATCGACCAAGGTGAATTGACCGTGCTGTTCCAGCGCCAGTGTCGGGAAGCCCTGGCCACCAACCTGCGCCAACAATGCGCGGCTTTTCTTGATGTGGTCCTGGGTTTCGTTCGCCAATGCGTCCTTGAATTCGCGCTTGAAGGATTCTGCTTCCAGGCCCATCGATACGGCGAGTTCCAGCAACACCTCTTCATCGGCAATCCGCCGACCTTCCACGTAGTGCGCGCTCTGCAGACACCCCAGCAGTTCCAACCCACGTCCGGCGAGTTGCTCAGCAGCCAGCACGGCAGCAATCGGCGGCGCCGAATCGAACACCGCCGTGTGATCGCGCAGCAAGCCTTCGAAATACGCCTCGCCAAACGGTTGCCCGGTGTACTCGGCGATGCGACGGTCATGGGGCATCACATAGTCGCGCAGTTGAGGCGAAACCGTCTGCCGGTTGGCGCCAGTCATCATGCCGCCGCCATGGGCAATCACCGGCAAAACCGCCTGTGCCGCTTGCACCAAAGGCTTGGCACCGTAGCACCAGCCGCACAGGGGATCGTAGATGTAATGAAGGGTCACGGTAGACATGGAAAGCTCCAGCAAAGTCGTAGGAATTCGATGCCGGCAGACTATTCCTCTGTTGATGAACGAAAAACGCCGGATTGGCTTTTAGTTTGTTTCGCAGATCGGTCGAATGCAGTGTTTGGGCCACGGTAGGCTGGACGAAACCGGGACCTACTGTTTTTAAAAGGCAAAAAAAAGCGCTGCCATCCGGGCAACGCTTTACCAATCCTTTGCTTTCTATCCTTCCATCACATCCCACAAGGCTTCAAGTTCTGCCTCACTGAACAAACCAGCTGGGTAGCGCTCGATCATCATCCTGCGCGGGTCAGGTTCTCTGACCTGTCGCGTTCCGTTGGATTTCAACCATTGCGCCAGCACCTGAAGCGATTCGCCATTCATTACCAAGGGATGCGATGCCCGCTCGCTGACCATATTCATTTCCGGCGCTCTCTCCTGGTTTGTGAGCGGCTAACTTATCCAAGGTTTATGACAGAACAACGCAGTTCTACATTCCCGAGAATTACTCTCAGACAGATACAAGAGCTATGCCAATGTGCCAACCACGCCGACGCTTGGACATAAAAAAACCCGCAGTCCATAAGAGCTGCGGGCTAGATAGGAGTCACTCGAATAAACCGGGCATAGCACCCATCAATCTAGTGCCACCGGTTGTTACAACTTCACTCAACCTTTGTGCGGTGCTGGCTGCTGTTGGGTAAGGCAATGGATATTACCGCCGCCCAGTAACAGTTCACGCCCCGGCACCATCACCACTTCGTGCTGCGGGAACAGGTTTTGGAGGATTTCCTTGGCTTGCGCGTCCAGCGGATCGTCAAAGCTCGGCGCAATAATGCCGCCGTTGACTATCAGGAAGTTCACGTAGGAACCGGCCAGGCGCACCGAAGGGTTACGTTCCTGCGTACCATCCACTGGGTCGACACCCGCGCATTCTTCCTCAGTCGCGTAAAGCGGCCCCGGAATCGGCATTTTGTGCACCGTAAATGGGCGGCCCTTGGCGTCCTTGCTGCTTTGCAGCACGTTCATTGCCGCCTGGCAACGCGGGTAGTTCGGATCCTGCGGATCGTCGGTCCAGGCCAACAGCACTTCACCGGGACGCACGTAGCAGCAGAAGTTATCCACATGACCGTCGGTCTCGTCGTTGAACAGACCGTCCGGCAGCCAGATGATTTTATCCACAGCCAGCTGTGCGCTGAGCACTACTTCGATGTCGGCACGGCTCATGTGCGGATTGCGATTGCGGTTCAACAGGCACTCTTCGGTAGTGATCAGCGTGCCTTCGCCATCGACGTGAATCGAACCGCCTTCGAGCACGAAGCCCTCGGTGCGGTAACGCGGGCTGCGCTCGATCTCAAGGATCTTGCCGGCCACTTGCGAATCACGATTCCACGGCGAATACAGACCACCATCGAAACCGCCCCAGGCGTTGAAGTCCCAGTCGACACCACGGACTTCACCGCTGTTGTTGATGACGAATGTCGGACCGGTATCACGGACCCAGGCGTCGTCACTGGACATCTCGACCAGGCGAATATTCGGCACGTCCAGACGCGCTCGAGCGTTTTCGTACTGGGCCGCCGACACGGCAACGGTCACCGGTTCAAAACGCGCGATGGCTTTGGCCACCGCAACGTGAGCGGCCTGCGCCGGCTTGCCACCCAGGCGCCAGTTGTCCGGGCGCTCCGGCCAGACCATCCAGGTCTGGGTCTGGGTCGCCCATTCAGCCGGCATGTAAAAACCGTCCGCGCGAGGTGTGCTGTGCAAAATGGTCATGGCAATCAGGACTCCAGGGAACCGTCGAGGGTTTTGATCGCACCATACAGGTTCGGGCGACGGTCACGGAACGAACCCCAGGCACTGCGGGTGTGCTCCAACTCGTCGAGGTCGAAGCTCTGAACCAGTACGCCTTCTTCGGTTTCGTTGAGCTCCTGGACTTTCTCGCCGAACTGGTTGGCGATGAACGAGGAGCCGTAGAAGGTGATGTCGTAGCCGTCCTGTTCTTCATTGCCAATGCGGTTGCTGGCGATCAGCGGCATCAGGTTGGCGCCGGCATGGCCTTGCTGAACGCGCTGCCAGTGGTCGCGCGACGAAATGGTTTTGTCGTGCGGCTCGCTGCCGATGGCGGTTGGGTAGAACAGGATTTCCGCGCCTTGCAGCGCCATGCTGCGGGCGCACTCCGGGAACCACTGATCCCAGCAGATGCCCACGCCGATTTTCGCGTAACGGGTGTTCCAGACTTTGAAGCCGGTATCGCCCGGATTGAAGTAGTACTTTTCGTGGTAGCCAGGACCATCCGGGATGTGGCTTTTACGATAAATCCCGAGATTGCTGCCATCGGCATCGATGATTGCGATGCTGTTGAAACGGGCGCGGCCTGCCAGTTCGAAGAAACTGATCGGCAGCACGACCTGCAGTTCTTTGGCGACTTTCTGGAAGTGTTTGATGGCCACGTTGTTGGAGGCGGTGGTGGCCAGTTGCAGGTAGTCCGGGTTCGGCTTCTGGCAGAAGTACGGGCTCTCGAACAATTCCTGAATCAGGATGATCTGCGCGCCTTTGGCTGCGGCCTCACGGACCAGCTTCTCAGCGGTCTCGATGTTGGCTTCAAGGTCCCAGGAACAGGCCATCTGGGTAGCGGCGACAGTAACGATACGGCTCATGAATCATCTCCCGGGCGGGTGTTCGAGGGTCGATTGTGGCATCGACCGATGACAGAAATGGGAACGGCCAGGCGTGGTAATCCACGCCTTGGCGTTAGGCGACTTTATAACCGATAAAAATCGGCTTTTAAAGCGATAAAATCTCCATCCGTCGAAATAGCTCTATTTAATCCCGATAACAATCGAATTAAACCCTCTATCCCTGTGGGAGCGGGCTTGCTCGCGAATACGGTTTGTCATTCAGCATCTATGTTGACTGAGCCACCGCCTTCGCGAGCAAGCCCGCTCCCACAGGGGATGTATTTACAAACCTTCGTCCAGCACCTTCGACAGGGTATCGACAAAAAAATCCACGCTTTGTCGCGAGGTCACCATCGGCGGTTTGATCTTGAGGATGTTCAGGTAATCGCCGGTCGGCTGCATGAAAATCCCCAATTCGCGCAGGCGGTCGCACAGCACGGCGGTTTCTTCTGTGGCCGGCTCCAGGGTTTCGCGGTTGCGAATCAGTTCCACGCCCAGATAGAAGCCGGAGCCATGCACCGCGCCCACCAAAGGATGGCGGTCGATCAACGCCTCAAGCCGCTCCTTGAAATACCCGCCAACGACCTGGGCGTTTTCCCAGAGTTTCTCTTCCTTCATCACATCCAGCACCGCCATACCGATGCGGCAACTGACCGGGCTGCCACCAGCCGAGGAGAAGAAATAACCTTCGGCTTCCAGCGCTTCGGCGATTTCTCGTCGGGTAATGACCGCGCCCAATGGCTGGCCGTTGCCCATGCCCTTGGCCATGGTGATGATGTCCGGCACTACGCCCTGTTCTTCGAAGCCCCAGAAGAACTTGCCCATGCGGCCGTAACCGACCTGTACTTCGTCGGCGATGCACACGCCACCTTGGGCGCGGACCAGCGCGTAAACCTGTTTCAGATAACCCGGTGGCAGCGAGATCCCACCGGCGTTGCCGTAAACCGGCTCGCAGATAAAACCCGCCAGTTGCCGCTTCTGTTCGGCAATTTTCGCCAGGTTGTGTTCGACGCTGCGCACGTAGTCCGGTGCGCTGTCGATACCACGGAATTCGCCACGATAGGTGTTCGGCGCAGTCACCGGGTGCACCCAGTCCGGACGGCTGCTGAGGGCTTTGGGGTTATCGGCGATCGAGGTCGACACCGCGTCCGCAGCCACCGACCAACCGTGATACGCCTCCAGCACGCTGAGCATGTCGCGACCGCCGCTGTAGGCCCACGCCAGGCGAATCGCCAGGTCGTTGGCCTCAGTGCCACTGTTGACCAAAAACACCCGATCCATCGAATCCGGCGCCAGCGCCAGCAAGCGCTCGGAGAATTCGGCGATTGCCGCATAGTGGAAGCGCGAGTTGGTGTTGAGCAACGACCACTGACGGCTGGCTTCGGCCGCCATGCGTGGGTGACCGTGGCCGAGCACCGCGACGTTGTTGAGCATGTCCAGATAGGAGCGACCCTGCATGTCGATCAGGTGATTGCGCCAGCCACGCTCAATGCGCGGCGGGTCGACGTAATAGTGTTTTTGCGAACGGGCAAAACTCGCATCGCGGCGCGCCAGCAACGTTTGCGGATCGAGTTCAGCTTCCGCGTCGCAGGCAAACCCCAGCAGCGCCGCTGGCGATGGGCACAACGCCTGCCAGGCGGATGCGCGGGACGGCGTGCAAAACAGCGGTGGATTCAGTTCCGCGCCACGGCTGAGTTGAACCCGCAATGCGCCGCCGACTTCACCCAGCACTTGCCCTTTGAGCACGGCCGCACCCGTGTGTAGCGAGGGATGGACACCCCACAGGCGCACGCTCAACTGTGCGCTGTCCAGTTGCAAGCGGCCATCAGTGGCCAGGTGCACGACGCCGGCAAACGGTGCCTCAACCGTAGTGCCCCGTGGTACCCGCAAGTCGACGTGCAGCGGACAAGTGTCCGGCTCGACGGCGCTGTCCGGACGCGTCCGCGATAAACGGTATTGCCCATAACGACTGGCCGCCAGACCATGGGCTGCCGCCGCTTCGATCAACAGACGTTGGTCGATGCCTTCCTGCTCCCAGTTGCCCGCTTCGAAATGCGGACTCAGGACACCGAGGTCGATCAAGGCAAACTCGCGGCCCACCAGGCTCGGCAGCAGCGGCGCAAAACCCTGACTGGCAATCGCCGGCAGTGCCTGGCCGACCGCGACCAGAATGGCCGCTTCCATCAGCTCAAACGGCACCGAGGTCGCGACGCGGAAGATCTCCCACTCGTGGTTCAGATTGTCGCGGCTGTACTGATTCTGCGGATCGATGCTGACCTGCTGCTCACCGCTGAGCACCAGCACCGCCGCACGCGCGACGATCATCGGCCACAGCGCCTGCAACTCTTCGTGCTTGAGTGGATTGACCGCGTGGTAAGCCTGCACCGCCGGGAGTATGCACAGCGGATCGCCGTCGGCATGGTGCAGCAGTGCGGCGCAGGTCACCGACAAATCGGTAATGCGCCAGGTACGAATCAGATCGCCAAAATCGATAACGCCCTGCAACTGCCAATGACGCTGCTGATCCCGTTGCCAGACCACGTTGTCATCGGTGATGTCCATGTGAATGGCTTGCACCGGCAACTTTGCCACCAGTGGCTGCAAACGCCGTTCGGCCTGTTGCGCGGCCTCGGCGATCAACGCTCGCTGCCGCTCATCGCTGATCACCGGCAGCAAGTGGTTGATCAATGCATTGGCGTGCCGGGCGTCCCACTGCAAGGTGCGCTCAAGCCCCGGATGCTCGAACCCGGCCAGCGCCAGGTCCATTTCGCCGCAGAGCTGGCCGAGACCGGCGACCAGTTCATGGCCGAAGTGTTTGAGGTGGGTCAGCGATTGGCCGTCGATGTAGTCGAGCAAGCGCACGTGAAGTGATTGGCCGGCAAGTTTCAGGGTCAGCAGGTCCTCACCGTTTTTCGCCGGGATCACCCGTGGCACATGCAACCCAGGCTGCGCGCCCAGGTGCTTGAGGGCCGCGTGCTGGGCTTGCAACTCCAGCGCGGCGTAGTCACCACGGCAGATTTTGAAGACGAAACGGCCCTGGTCGCTGTCGAGCCGGTAGTTGAGATCCTGCTGGCTGCCCAACGACTGCAGCGTCCCGCTCAGGCCGTAGTGCTCGCGCAACAGCTCCAGCGCTTGCTGCGCGGAGACTTGCGGGCTAGCCAGACTGGCGCGGTGAATCAACGTGGCGAGCAACATACAACGACCCCTGGAATTTTTATAAGGCGTCTATATCGCCACTGCTGACTGCGATACGCAACCCCCTTATACCGGTCGGTGATCGGTAAGGGTGGGTGGCTTTCAAGCCAAGCCATACAGCGGCGAACTTTCCCACACAGCGTGTCGAATCCGAGGAATGTTCGGCGCTTTCTCACGTCCCTAGGCTGCCTTCCATGGACAGGGAAGCCCGCCGCACATGCCAGAACGCTCATACCCGCTGACGTACAAAGAACAGCTGCGCCGCCGCATTTTGCAGCCGCCGCCCCCACCCGATCTGTATCCGCCGATTGCCGATTTTCCGGCGGATCGGCCCGCTGATCCCGCCCCCATCAAACCGCTGGGCTGCGTTTTCGCCAAGTCCTGCAAGTTGCCGGACGGCATCATCAACTACGCCAATCCTTCCGGTTTCGTACCGCTGGATTCGTTGAAGGACTATGGCGACTACGCGTTATTGGGTGGCCGACAGGTCGACAGCTACGGCGCCGTGCCGCTGAAGAAAATCAGCGGCAGTGCATTGCCCGTGGGACTGGGTGCACTGGCGCTGGCAGGTTCTTCAATCAGCACAACTGCGGCGGCGGTCGGCGGGACAGTAACGGCTGGTCTGCTGACAGGCATCGTGGCGCTCATTTGGCCGTCCGAACTCGGCGACAGCGCGCTCTATACCGAAGAACAACTGCGCTCACTCGAACACGCCAATTCGCGGGTGCGCCTGAGCATCGAGCAACAGGCTGACGGCACTCTCAGGGGTTACGGCTTCTACACCGGCAACAACGCCGACTGGCAACGGATCCCGGTCATTCAGTTCCAGGCACGCGGAGCCCAACAGGTCGCTGTATTCGGCGAAGGTCTGGAACTGATCTGGACCCCGGCCATCGACCCCGCAAACACCCTCGGCATCCCCGCACTCGAAGCCGCCCCACAAGCACCAACCCTCTGGGTCTACCCGCCCACCGAGGCGAGCAACAGCATTCTGGTAAACCCGATTTACCCACCGGAGTATCAGGATTTCATCCTGGTATTCCCGGCGGACTCGGGGGTGCGGCCGCTTTATGTGGTGGTGAGTGTTCGGCCTGGTGACCACCAGTACCATCCAAAACCTACATTTCTGCCTGCCTTTCCTGAAGCTGTTCGTGCCCCGCCTAAAACAACGATTCGAGGGGGCGGCGGACTTCGACCACGCTGGAAGGAGCCTCATAGCTATATCTACGAGTGGGACTTCGAACGGGGCAAAGTAGAGAAATACACCAAACGTGGAAAGCATCTTGGGGAGTTCGACCCGATTACCGGGGAACGTACCAAAGACGCTGACCCAAAAAGATGGATAGAACCATGAAACATTTAATTCTAGTGGTGCCGCACGGTAGTGATTCAATTTCGGCAGAGATCGAACTCAACGTGACCGCAGCTGAACTCCAGTCCGTTATGGGTTGGGAAAATGAGAACGACTGCATCTATGACTACAAGCTCACTGTTCAACAAATAAGCAGCATTGAGAGGCTTATCTCACAATCCCTACCAAAGAATGTTGAGCTCTATCTTTCTTGTGATGAGTAAAGACCGCTTACCAGACCTTGGTTGAAATGCTTCGCACCTAATAAACACTACGTTTGGTAATTACTACTCATGCGCCGAATTGCATTCTCAGACAAAAAAGTCCGCAACATCCCACGCCGTCTCCGCGCCCTTGCTGCCTGGGCGGCCAGCTACGAAGGTTACTTCCCGGACGAACTCCCCGTGGAACAAGGCTACGCAAACCGAAAAATTCCGGTCCTGGAAACCTTGGTTGAAGGGAAGCAAACCACCTTCGCCATTCAAAAGGAATGCGCTCAACAACTCCTCAATGCAGCCCATCACTTGCTTCAGGCCAGACCCGAAGAAACCATCAACTGCCGAATAGTCGCGTCAATCATCACGCCCGACATGTTCTCCAGTGAAATCTGCATTTACACCGACATGAGCCGTTATCGCGGTCATGTGCTCCCATTCGACTACGAACATTTCTGCCAAACCCGCATCACCGACAAAAGCCTCGCCACCGATTGGGGTTTAACCGTCCCTGTTGGAATGAATGAAGTGGGTTTCCACTTTGTTCACGAGGACGAAGACGGACAAAAGTTTGAATCCGAGCATTGGTACTTCGGCGAAGTCGATGAAGCGGATGATGGCTCCGAGAAAGAGCGCTAGAAATACAAAACATTTAAAACCTTCCGCGCAGAAAACCCTGATTTTTTCGGCTAGGACAATTCGCTCTTGGGTGCATGTGCGGCCGCCATTGCAGCCTAAGTATCTACATATCTTTTTTCTCCAATTCCCGTAGCAGCTGCCGAGCTTGCGAGGCCGCGTTCGGCCGCGCAGCGGTCGTCAAATCAGACAGCGCGTTCTTCCAGGCAAACCATGTACGCAGGATTTGCGAGGACTGCGTCCTCGAACGCAGCCTCGCAAGCTCGGCAGCTGCTACGGACGTAGTCCTTCAGCGTATTTCAAAGTTGTGTAGATACCTATGCTCCGGAATGCGTGCCGCGCAATTCAGGAGTGCGGTTTACCCACAATCACCCCCTCCCGCCAGTCAACAAAACCCCATAAAAACCAAAATCCGACCAACACCCCTCTTGTGCCGCCCCCCTCCTGCCGACAAGCTATGGCCCATACGCTTATCGTTTGACGGAAAAGGCAACTCTACATGCGCATTCTCATCACCGGCGGTGCCGGCTTCATCGGCTCGGCGCTGGTTCGCCACCTGATCCGCCACACTGAACATGAAGTGCTCAACCTGGACAAGCTGACCTACGCCGGCAACCTGGAGTCGCTGAGCAGCATCGCCACCAACACCCGCTATGAATTCGTGCAGGCCGACATCATCGACCAGGTCAGCGTCAGCGCGGTGCTGGAACGGTTCCAGCCGCATGCGATCATGCACCTGGCGGCCGAGTCCCATGTCGACCGTTCCATTGACGGCCCGTCGGACTTCATCCAGACCAACATTGTCGGCACCTACAGCCTGCTGGAAGCCACTCGCGCCTACTGGAACAGCTTGGCTGAGCCTGAGAAAAGCGCCTTTCGCTTTCATCACATTTCCACCGACGAGGTGTATGGCGACCTGCACGGCGTCGACGACCTGTTCACCGAAACCACGCCTTATGCGCCGAGCTCACCATACTCCGCCAGCAAGGCTGCGTCCGACCATCTGGTCCGCGCCTGGCAGCGCACCTACGGTTTACCGGTGCTGCTGACCAACTGCTCAAACAATTACGGGCCGTTCCATTTCCCGGAAAAACTGATCCCGCTGGTGATTCTCAATGCCCTGGCCGGGAAGCCGCTGCCGGTGTATGGCAACGGCCTGCAAGTGCGAGACTGGCTGTTTGTCGAGGATCATGCTCGCGCACTGCTCACCGTGGTGACCAACGGCGTAGTCGGTGAGACGTACAACATTGGCGGCCACAACGAACAGAAGAACATCGATGTGGTACGCGGCATCTGCAACCTGCTGGAAGAATTGGCGCCGCAAAAGCCTGAAGGCGTCGCGCACT
Source organism: Pseudomonas sp. NPDC087697 (assembly GCF_044743155.1). Classification (NCBI taxonomy): domain Bacteria; kingdom Pseudomonadati; phylum Pseudomonadota; class Gammaproteobacteria; order Pseudomonadales; family Pseudomonadaceae; genus Pseudomonas; species Pseudomonas sp. NPDC087697. The sequence goes on from NZ_JBIUVW010000033.1 coordinate 27,903, forward strand.
TCGCCGACCTGATCACGTTCGTCGAAGATCGCCCCGGCCACGACCAGCGTTACGCCATCGACGCCAGCAAAATCGAACGCGAGCTGGGTTGGGTGCCTGAAGAAACCTTCGCCAGTGGTCTGCGTAAAACCGTGCAGTGGTACCTCGATAACCTGGACTGGTGCCACCGGGTCCAGGATGGCAGCTATCAAGGTCAGCGACTGGGCAACAGCGATTTCAAGGATCTAATTGCCTGAGCGCGGAACTGCTCGCGCCGACCGCTGCTTTGAGCAAGAATGTCGGCGTCGAGCAAGAATGTCGGCGTCATCAAAAATTTACGATTGCTGGAGAAAGCCCATGAATGTAGTCACCACCGACCTGCCCGGTGTTCTGATCATCGAGCCGAAGGTATTTGGTGACGAGCGCGGCTTCTTTTACGAAAGCTTCAATGCCAAGGCTTTCGAGGAAGCGACTGGTCTGAAAACAACGTTCGTACAAGATAACCATTCCCGCTCACAAAAAGGTGTACTGCGCGGCTTGCATTACCAACTGGAAAATACCCAGGGAAAACTGGTGCGTGTCATCGCCGGTGAAGTGCTCGACGTGGCAGTGGACATCCGCCGCAGTTCGCCTCACTTTGGAAAGTCGGTCACCGTACGCCTGTCGGCTGAGAACAACCGCCAACTCTGGGTGCCGGAAGGTTTCGCCCACGGTTTTGTAGTGCTCAGCGACTATGCCGAGTTCCTCTACAAAACCACCGACTACTACACCCCGTCGGCCGAACGTTGCATCCGTTGGGACGACCCCGCACTGGCCATCGATTGGCAACTTCACGAAGCGCCGCAGCTGTCGGCCAAGGACCAGGCAGGCAAACTGCTCAAGGACGCCGACGTCTTCGCCTGAGCCCATCAGCGGCTGATGCCTCGTATCGCCTGAGTGTCTTGCCGAACAAGCCTAGGCATAATGCGCCTGTACCTTCAGGCGCCCGATGCTTATGACCCCACCACTCCCCCGCAGACCCCGCTGGCGCAGCCTGGCCCTGCTCGCCCTGTGCCTGGCGCCGTTGTTGTGGCCACTGCAGCATCTGGCCGAGCGTTATTACCGTAGTGAACTCGCTGGGCAAAACCGCCAGACGCTGGACCTCTACGTTGCCAACCTGCTGGGGACGCTGCACCGTTATGAAGTCTTGCCGCAGATCCTTGGTGATCTGCCAGCCCTGCGGGCCGTTCTCGCCGCGCCACAGCAGCCGCTGGCCACCGACAACGCCAATCGCCTGCTCAAGGACATCCGCGCCCAGACTGGCGCCGAAGTCATGTACCTGATGGACACCCACGGCAAGACCCTGGCGGCCTCCAACTGGGACAAACACGACAGTTTTGTCGGGCGCAACTTTGCCTTCCGGCCGTATTTCAGCGAAGCCATGCAAGGTCGTCTCGGGCGCTTTTTCGGCCTGGGCACGACGTCGGCCAAACGCGGCTATTTCTTTGCCGCCGCCGTGCGCGATGGCGAACAAATCATCGGTGTGCTGGTGATCAAGGTCGACCTCGACCACACCGAAAGCCTCTGGGGTAAAACGCCGGAGCAATTATTGCTGACCGACCACAACGGTGTGGTCATCATTACCTCACGCGCAGATTGGCGCTTTCGTGCGACCCGACCGCTGAGTGACGAAGAACGCAAGGCGATCACCGCCGTCCAACCCTACCCGACTCGTGATCCGCAACCCCTGAACCTCAACCCGGACGCTTGGCTGACCCAGACTCAGCAAATCGAAGAAACCGGCTGGAGCGTCAGCATCCTCGCCCCCAGAACCCTGATCGACCGCCCCGTGCGTACCGTGGTTGCCATCGGCGGGGCGATGTTATTAGTGTTGATGTTGTTGCTGGGACTGATGATGCAACGCCGTCGCCACTACCTGCAGCGCATCGCCTTCGAGGCCAAGACCCGCCACGAACTGGAAGCGCGTGTCGCCGAAAGGACGAGCGATCTCGAAGGTCTCAACCGTCGCCTCAAGCAGGAAGTGCTGGAACGCGAACAGGCGCAACAGGAACTGGTACGCGCCCAGGATGATCTGGTCCAGGCTGGTAAACTCTCGGCGCTGGGCACTATGTCGGCGAGTATCAGCCATGAGCTCAATCAGCCGCTGGCGGCCATTCGCAGCTACGCGGAAAACGCCGAAGTGCTGCTCGACCATCAGCGCACCGACGATGCCCGCGGCAACCTGAAACTGATCAGCGAACTGACCGGGCGCATGGCCTCGATCATCGCCCACCTGCGCGCGTTCGCCCGCCGCGACCGCCACGCGCCGGAAAGTGTCGCGCTGCAACCGGCACTGGACGATGCACTGGCGTTGCTGGCCAAGCGCAGGCGGGCAATGGAAGTCGAGCTGATCCGTGATCTGCCGGCCGCCACACTGTGGGTCGAGGCCGGAGAAACCCGACTGCGCCAAGTGCTCGGCAACCTGCTGGCCAACGCCCTCGACGCCCTGACCGAAAAAGGCCCGCCACGTAAACTCTGGTTGAGTGCCGAATCCACTGCCGACGGCGTCAACCTGTACATTCGCGATAACGGCCCGGGGTTCTGCATGGAGGCCCTCGGCCGCGCCGGCGAACCGTTCTACACCACCAAGACCCGTACTCAGGGCCTTGGGCTGGGGTTGGCCATCTGTGACACCCTGATGCGCGCCTTCGGCGGTGAACTGTCGTTCGCCAACCACAAGGAAGGCGGCGCCCTGATCACCCTGCGGCTGCGCGCAGGCGCACCCGGTGTAAGTCTGCAACCGTCCGAGGACCGCAGTGAATGAGCATCGACAATCGGATTCAAGTGGTGTTGATCGATGACGATCCGCATCTGCGTCAGGCCCTGAGCCAGACTCTGGACCTCGCCGGTCTGAAAATTCTGCCATTGGCCGAAGCCAAGGGCCTCGCCTCGAGCCTTGAGCGCGACTGGCCGGGCGTGGTGGTCAGCGACATCCGCATGCCGGGCATGGACGGCCTCGAACTGTTGAGCGAATTGCACGCCCAGGACCCGGAGCTGCCGGTATTGCTTATCACCGGCCACGGCGATGTGCCGCTGGCGGTGCAAGCGATGCGCGCCGGCGCTTATGACTTCCTCGAAAAACCGTTCGCCAGCGACGCATTGCTCGACAGCGTGCGCCGCGCCCTGGCCCTGCGCCAACTGGTGCTGGATAACCGCAGCCTGCGTCTGGCCCTGAGCGACCGCAATCAACTGAGCACACGACTGGTCGGGCAATCGGCACCGATGCTGCGCCTGCGCGAACAGATCGGCGCATTGGCGCCGACCAAGGCCGACGTGCTGATCCTCGGTGAAACCGGTGCCGGCAAGGAAGTAGTAGCCCGCGCCCTGCACGATCTGTCAAACCGCCGCAATGGCCCGTTTGTGGCGATCAACGCCGGGGCGCTAGCCGAGTCGGTGGTCGAGAGCGAGCTGTTCGGCCACGAACCCGGTGCCTTTACCGGCGCGCAAAAACGCCGTATCGGCAAATTCGAATTCGCCAACGGCGGCACGCTGTTCCTCGATGAAATCGAAAGCATGAGCCTTGACGTGCAGGTGAAACTGCTGCGCTTGCTGCAGGAACGGGTGGTCGAGCGTTTGGGCGGCAATCAACTGATCCCGCTGGATATCCGGATCATCGCCGCGACCAAGGAAGACCTGCGCCAATCGGCGGATCAGGGGCGTTTTCGCGCTGACTTGTACTACCGCCTGAACGTCGCCCCGCTGCGCATTCCACCGCTGCGCGAACGGGGCGAAGACGCGCTGATGCTGTTCCAGCACTTCGCCAACGAAGCCAGCGAGCGCCACGGTCTGCCGCCCCACGAACTGCAACCCGGACAACGGGCTCTGCTGCTGCGCCATACCTGGCCGGGCAATGTCCGTGAACTGCAAAACGCCGCCGAACGTTTCGCGCTGGGCCTGGAACTGGCGCTGGACAGCAACGCTCCAGACGGCAGTCCTGCGCCGCTCAACGCAGAGTTCCGCGGTAATCTGAGCGAGCAGGTGGAGAGTTTCGAAAAGAACCTGATCGCCGCCGAACTGGCGCGCTCTCACAGCTCGCTGCGCAGCGTCGCCGAAGCGCTGGGCGTTCCACGCAAAACCCTGCATGACAAACTGCGCAAACACGGCTTGAACTTTGCCGATGGTGCTGGCGCCAACAGCAACCCTGACGAGCTCGATTGAGTCGCTCCGACTAACCTTCATATAAACGTTCCAAATCCCGAGGCCCGTGCATGAACCGCGACAGTCGTCACCTGGAATCCGTCCTCCACCGCGACATTCCCCTCACGCGGGACATGGGCCTCAAAGTGCTCGACTGGCAGTCACAACAACTGCGCCTGCACCTGCCGCTGGAGGCCAACGTCAATCACAAGAGCACCATGTTTGGCGGCAGCCTGTACTGCGGCGCGGTGCTGGCGGGGTGGGGCTGGCTGCATTTGCGCCTGCGTGAAGAAGGCGTCGAGGACGGGCACATCGTGATTCAGGAAGGTCAGATCAGCTATCCGCTGCCGGTCACCAGCGATGCCGTCGCCATTTGCGCTGCGCCGAGTGTGGCGGTGTGGAAGAAGTTTTTGACCATGTACCAACGCTATGGCCGGGCACGGTTGACGTTGCATTCGCGAATCGTCAATGCCGATAGCGATGAGGCTGCGGTGACGTTTACCGGGCAGTATGTGTTGCATCGGTAAAGCAAAAGATCGCAGCCTGCGGCAGCTCCTACGTAGGAGCTGCCGCAGGCTGCGATTTTTTGATCTTAACCGCGAGCCAGTTCCAGCAGTTTCCCGCGCCACGCGGCTTTGGCCGGGAGTGCAAGGAAGAACGAATTCAGCAACGACTCCCGCGCCGGATAGCTGAACGGCTCACCGCTCAACTCCAGCACCTCGCCCCCTGCACCTTCCAGCACACCTTGCGCGGCAGCCGTGTCCCACTGAGAGGTCGGCGCCAAGCGTGGATAACAATCCGCCGCACCTTCCGCCAGCAGACAAAACTTCAGCGAACTGCCGATGTTGGCCAGTTGCAGTTCACCCAGACTGTCGCTCAAACCCGCGAGCAAACGCTCCTGTTCAGGGCTTGAATGTCGACGGCTGGCGACCACCGTGAACGCTTCACCAGCAGGCGGCACATCACGGACCTGAATCGGCAACGGCACTGCATCCTTGTCAGCACGCCAGGCCCCAAGCCCGGCGCCACCGAAGTAGCAGCGGCCGTTGGTCGGCATCGACACTACGCCGAACACCACACGCCCCTGTTCGATCAATGCGATGTTGACGGTGAACTCTTCACTGCCGGAAATGAACTCTTTAGTGCCATCCAGCGGGTCGACCAGCCACCAGCGCTGCCAACCGGCGCGTACGGCCTGCGGGATGTTGGCGTCTTCTTCCGAGAGCACCGGGATGCTTGGATCAAGGGCCGTCAGCCCCGCCAATATCAGATGATGAGCGGCCAGGTCGGCGGCGGTTACCGGCGAATCGTCAGCCTTGGTGGTCACGTCTGTGCCTGTGCGCCAGAACGGCAGGATGACCTCGCCGGCCTTCAGCGCCAGCTCGACCACGGGGGCCAGCAAAGGATGTACCTGGGGGAAATCACTCACGGTTGAAACACTCCACGCTGGGTCAGCAGATCACGGGCCAGGTACAACGCCGCCAAGGCACGCCCTTCGGTGAACTGCGGGTTCTGCGCCAGCGCCGCCAACTCTCGCAGATTGACCCGATCCACGCGCATCGGCTCCGGCTCGTCGCCTTCAAGGCGTTCTTCGTACAAGTCAGTCGCCAGCACCACCTGAATCTTCTGGCTCATGTAACCGGGCGACAGCGACAGCTCGGTCAGGTGTTCCAGTTGCCGCGCGCCAAAACCGGCCTCTTCCTTGAGCTCGCGCTCGGCTGCTGCCAACACATCCTCGCCAGGCTCGATCAGGCCCTTGGGCAGCGACATTTCATAGGCATCGGTTCCGCCGCAATATTCTTCGACCAGCACCGCGTGGTCGGAGTCGAGCATCGCCACGATCATCACCGCGCCATACCCGGCGCCCTTGCCGACCAATCGCTCATAGGTGCGCTCGACGCCATTGGAGAAGCGCAGCTGCACCTCTTCAACGCAGAACAAGCGGCTGGTGGCGACGATCTCGCGGGCTAATACTTCGGGTTTCTGGCGCATGGCGGCTCCTTGGCGTGAACGGGTTACTATACCCGGCCTTTCTTGATTGTTTATGTCGGATATCTTTTTACCGCTGGAGAAGTTTTCAATGCCATCACTGCCCTGGCGCGACATCGATACCGTTCTGCTGGATATGGACGGCACGTTGCTGGACCTGCACTACGACAACCATTTCTGGATGGAACACCTGCCTCAGCGCTATGCCGAGCTGCATGGTGTCAGCCGGGCCATGGCCGAGCTTGAATTGCAGCCGTTATTCGAGCGCAATGCAGGCCAATTGAAGTGGTATTGCCTGGACTTCTGGAGCGCCGAGCTGAAGCTGCCGGTGCGCGAGTTGAAACTCGAAACCGCTCATCTGATCGCGTTGCGCCCGGACGCCGATACCTTTCTGGCGGCGATCAAACAGGCCGGCAAGCGTGTGGTATTGATCACCAACGCCCACCGCGACTCGTTGTCACTGAAGCTGGAAAGAGTCGAGCTGGAACCCTATTTCGAGCGGTTGATCAGCTCCCACGATTACGGTTTCGCCAAGGAAAACCCGCAATTCTGGGATGCCTTGCGCGCAGACATCGACTTCGACCCAAGCCGCAGCCTGTTTATCGACGACACCTTACCGATCCTGCGCAGCGCACGGGACTTTGGCGTGGCGCACCTGTTGGCCGTGAGTCAGCCGGACAGCCGCAAAGCACCGAAAGACACGGCAGAGTTTGCAGCGGTTAGAGACTATCGCGAGCTCATCGCAGGGCTCTAGACCTTATCGCCTGCTTCGCGAGCAAGCCCGCTCCCACATTAGATATCCGTTGTTTGCACAAATGTGTGAATCAGTGAGATCCAGTGTGGGAGCGGGCTTGCTCGCGAAAGCCGTTATGCGGTCCTGAGAGTTACCCAGGAATCCACAACGCGGCTCCCAACCGACCAGGCACAAGCGCTAGAATCGCGCCCCTGGCTTGCGCACTGGAGCGACGATGGACATCAAACAGCTGAAATTTCTCATCGCCCTCGACGAAACCCGGCACTTCGGCCAGGCCGCTGCGCGTTGCCATATCACTCAACCGACTCTGTCGATGCGCTTGCGCAGCCTTGAAGAAGAACTCGATCTGCCGTTGGTCAATCGCGGCCAGCGCTTCGAAGGTTTCACCGCGCCGGGCGAGCGGGTGCTGGCGTGGGCGCGCACCGTGCTGGCCGCCTGTGACGGTTTGCAGGCCGAGGCCGCAGCCTGTCGCGGCAATCTGGTCGGCACCTTGCGTCTGGGCGTGGTGCCGCTGTCGAGTTTTGATCCGCTGCCGTTGATGCAGCAACTGCACGCCGAACACCCAAACCTGCGTTTCGAACTCTCGGCCTTAAGCTCCGAGCAGATCCTCGAACATCTGGCGAACAATCGCCTGGACCTCGGCGTGTCCTATCTTGAGCGTCTCGACAGCGAGCGCTTCGACTCGCTGGCCTTCAGCGAAACCCGTATGGGCTTGCTCTACGACCAGCGCTTCTTCAGCTTCGGTGAAAAGCCCTTGAGCTGGGAGGCACTGATCGAGCTGCCGCTGGGCATGCTCACCAGTGGCATGCACTTTCGCCAGTCCATCGACCACAACTTCCACAGCCGTGGCCTCAGCCCGCAACCGCTATTGCAGACCGACGCTGTGCACCAATTGTTACAAGCCGTGCATGGTGGTCTGTGCTGCGCGGTGATGCCATTGGAAGGCGGACTTGAAGCGCTGACCGAAGATTTGCGTCTGCAGCCGATTGAAAACGCGCAAACCCTCGGCCGACTGGGGCTGATCATGCGTCGCAGTGCACCGCGCTCGGCACTGGCTGAGGCGTGTTTCGCGATTTATCAGAAATCACTGACGAACTCTTGATCGACGCCATCTATCGGTAGATCAGTATTAGCGATTAGACGTGACACATTGACGCGCCTAGGCTTAAAGCTGAATAAACCGCCGGTATTACCCCATGAAAGCCAAGCGTCCGGTCTGCGTGGCGCCCGCGCTCGAAACGCCCGCGCCGGCCGCCAGTCAGAGCTATCAGTATTGCAACCTCGATCACAGCGAATCAGCCAGCACCGCGCTTGCTGAAGAAGTGGCGTTGGCGATCGCCTACAACGGCATCAGCCAGGCCGTGATGCTGGTCACCCCGACCGACCTGGAAGACTTCATCGTCGGCTTCAGCCTGGGCAGCGGGATCATCAGCGACGTGTCCGATATCTATGACATGCAACTCAGTGGCGCAGGTTCAGCGCAGTACGCGCAGGTAACCATTGCCAGCCGTGCATTCTGGAACCTCAAGCAGCAACGTCGCCAACTGGCAGGCACTAGCGGTTGCGGGCTCTGTGGCGTCGAAGCGGTCGAGCAAGCCTTGCCGCAACTCAACGTATTACCCGGAGCGCCATTGCCTCCCGCGCAATGGCTTGAAGGCCTGCGCCAGCGCATCAGTGAATACCAGCCATTGGGCCAGCATTGCGGCGCGGTGCATGCGGCAGTGTTCATGAATAATCAGGGCGAGTTGCTGCTGGGCCGTGAAGATATCGGCCGGCACAACGCTCTCGACAAGCTGATTGGCGCGCTGATCCGCCAGAACATCCCGACTGCAGGCGGACTGGCGATTGTCACCAGCCGTTGCAGCCTCGAATTGATCCAGAAAGTCTTGCGCGCAGGCATCCAGACCCTGGTCAGCCTGTCGTCGCCCACCGGCCTGGCCCTGCAATGGGCGCGCCGGCACAACCTCAATCTTATCCACCTGCCGCAGAAAAGTGCGCCGCGGGTCTACAGCCCTGCGACGGAGAACCAAGCGTGAGTCAACATCGTCAAGCCGACCAGAAACCCGTCCCCCGCTACAAGCCCTACAAAGGCCCAGCCGGTGGCTGGGGCGCGCTGATCAGCGTCGCTCAGGCCTGGTTGACCAGCGATAACGCGCTGAAAAACCTCCGCATAATGCTGAAGACCAACCAGAACGGCGGCTTCGACTGCCCCGGTTGCGCCTGGGGCGATTCTCCGGAAAAGGGCATGGTGATGTTCTGCGAGAACGGCGCCAAGGCGGTCAACTGGGAAGCCACCAAGCGCCGCGTCGATGCCGCGTTCTTCGCCAAGCACAGCGTCAGCTCACTGCTGGAACAAAGCGACTACTGGCTCGAGTACCAAGGCCGGCTGACCGAGCCGATGAGCTACGACGCCGAGACCGACCGTTACACCCCCATCAGCTGGGAAGCGGCCTTCGCGCTGATCGGCAAACACCTGCAAAACCTGTCGAGTCCGGATCAGGCCGAGTTCTACACCTCGGGCCGCGCCAGCAACGAAGCGGCGTATCTCTATCAATTGTTCGTCCGCGCGTTCGGCACCAACAACTTTCCCGACTGTTCGAACATGTGCCACGAGGCCAGCGGTGTTGCACTCGCACAAAGTGTCGGTGTCGGCAAAGGCACCGTGACCTTCGACGACTTCGAACACGCCGACGCGATTTTCGTCTGGGGCCAGAACCCCGGCACCAACCATCCACGGATGCTCGAACCCCTGCGCGAAGCAGTGAAACGCGGCGCCCAGGTGGTGTGCATCAACCCGCTCAAAGAACGTGGCCTGGAACGCTTCCAGCACCCGCAGCACCCGATCGAAATGCTCACCAACGGTGACAAGCCGACCAACACCGCGTACTTCCGTCCAGCGTTGGGCGGCGACATGGCGCTGCTGCGCGGCATGGCCAAGTTCCTGCTGCAATGGGAGCGCGAGGCACAGCAGACTGACGCGCCATCGGTGTTCGACCACGACTTCCTCAACGAACACACCGCCAGCGTCCTCGACTACCTGGGCACGATCGACGACACCTCGTGGGAGCAGATCGTCGAGCAGTCCGGGCTGACCCTGGAAGAGATCGAGCAAGCGGCACGCATGTACGCCAAAGGCAAAAACGTGATCATGTGCTGGGCCATGGGCATTACCCAGCACCGGCACTCGGTGCCAACCATCCAGGAAATCGCCAACCTGATGTTGCTGCGCGGCAACATCGGCCGGCCGGGCGCAGGTCTGTGCCCGGTGCGTGGGCACAGCAACGTACAAGGCGACCGGACCATGGGCATCAACGAACGCCCACCAGTGTTCTTCCTTGATGCACTGGAGCGGCGCTTCCAGTTCAAAGTGCCACGCGAGAACGGTCACAACGTGGTCGAGGCCATCCACGCGATGCTCGACGGTCGCTCAAAAGTCTTCATCGGTCTGGGCGGCAACTTTGCTCAAGCCACGCCAGACAGCCCACGGACCTTCCAGGCCCTGAGCAACTGCGACCTCACCGTACAAATCAGCACCAAACTCAACCGCAGCCATCTGGCGCACGGTAAAGAAGCGCTGATCCTGCCGTGCCTGGGCCGCACCGACATCGATTTGCAAACCGAAGGGGCGCAAGCGGTGACGGTCGAAGATTCGTTCAGCATGGTTCACGCGTCCAACGGCCAACTGCAGCCGCTGTCGAAACAGATGCGTTCGGAGCCGTCAATCATCGCTGGCATCGCCGCCGCGACCCTGGGCTCCAGGCCTGTCGACTGGAACTGGCTGGTGGCCGACTACCGGCGCATTCGGGAGCTGATCGCCGACACTATTCCCGGCTTCAAGGACTTCAACCAGAAGATCGAGAACCCGGGCGGCTTCTATCTGGGCAACAGCGCGGGTGCTCGCCGCTGGAACACCCCGTCCGGCCGCGCCAATTTCCGCGCGAACATCCTGCCGGCCGATCTGGTGCACGAGCGCACCCGCGCCACTGGGCAGTTGCCGGACCTGATCTTGCAATCGATGCGCTCTCACGATCAGTACAACACCACCATTTATGGTCTCGACGACCGTTATCGTGGGGTCAAGGGCCAGCGTGACGTGCTGTTCGTCAACGAAGCCGACATCATCCGCCTGGGCTTCAAACCGGGGCAGAAGGCCGATATCGTGTCGATCTGGGATGACGGCCGCGAGCGCCGCGTCAAAGGCTTCACCTTGCTGGCGTTCGATATTCCCGCTGGACAAGCCGCCGCTTACTATCCGGAAGTGAACCCGCTGGTCCCACTGGAAAGCACCGGTGACGGCAGCCACACGCCGACCTCGAAATTCGTTGCGATCCGTTTGGAAGCGGCGAGCGCGACGGGGTTGATCATGGCCAGGTCGGCCTGACACACCGCCATCGCGAGCAGGCTCGCTCCCACCGTTGAAATTCAATGAGCACAGATGTTGTGTTCGACGAAGGTTCATTGTGGGAGCGAGCCTGCTCGCGATGGTGTCCGAACGGCCAATACCTGTTCCGGCACGTTACAAACGCCCACAAAAAAGGCCGCTTTTGCATAAAAGCGGCCTGTCTCAAGTAGCTAAAGACCAGCGAAAATGCATTAAGTTCCGTCTAAAAAACAACAACTTAGAGAATTTTCACAAGTCGTGTTATTCGTCGGATTTCGATTGTAACCATCGTGACACAGCCTCAGGATCGCGTCGTCATCCCTTTGAGGCTCCGCTAATGAAGTTCTCCTCGATTCTCTTGTTGTCCCTTGGCCTGATCAGTGGCGTCGCGTCTGCCGGTGGCACCGCCGAAGCAGGTGTGGGCGGCGCATTGGGCGGGGTTCTTGGCTCGGTGGTCGGTCAGTCATTGGGTGGCAACACCGGCTCCACCATTGGCGCAGCCCTGGGCGGCGCAGGCGGTAGTGCCGTGGGTGCCGACAGACGCAGCCGTGGCCAAGCGGCCATCGGTGGTGCGCTCGGCGCAGCCGGCGGTAACGTGGTCGGCCGCAGCATGGGCGGCACCACAGGCAGCCTGATCGGCTCGGCAGCCGGCGGTGGCGTAGGCGGTGCGCTCGGTAACCATATGGGCAACAGCAGCTATGACGACGACCGTCGCTACAGTGATCGCGGGCGTGATCACCGTCGTTACTACCGTGGCGATGATGATGACCAAGGTCGTGGTCATGCTTACGGCCATCACAAGCATCGCCATTACGAACATGATCGCGACTGAAACCTCAGTAGCATCACGTAAGAGATTCCAAAAAAATCGCAGCCCACGGGCTGCGATTTTTCGTTTCACGCCACCAACCGCTCCAGCGCCCCGCGCAACCCCGCAGGAATCGCCACGGGCTGATTCGACGCCCGATCCACAAACACATGCACAAAGCGTCCTGCCGCGCAGGCGTCCTCTTCTTCCGCCTTGAACACCGCCAGTTCATACTGCACCGAGCTGTTGCCCAACTTGCCCACCCGCAAACCGATTTCAATCCGCTCGGGAAAGGCTATCGAGGCGAAGTAATCGCAGGCCGAACTCACCACAAACCCCACCACTTCACCGTCGTGAATATCCAGGCCACCGACTTCGATCAGGTAGGTATTCACCGCCGTGTCGAAGAAACTGTAGTAAGTCACGTTGTTCACATGACCATATACATCGTTGTCGTGCCAGCGGGTGATGATCGGCTGGAAGTGGCGGTAGTCGGAGCGTTGAGGCATCGGATTGGACATCTGTGTCGGTTCCTGGAATTGAACAGCCAGTCTAAGGCGAAAACCGCGTTATCGTTCTTCGCGAGCAAGCCCGCTCCCACACGGGATCTCGGTCGTTTGCAAATTTCACATTAACCGAAGATCAACTGTGGGAGCGGGCTTGCTCGCGAAGAGGCCATCACAGGCACTAAATCACTTGCCAGCAAACCCTTTGCCCACCGCCGCCAACTCCCCGATCAGCCGCCCCGGTTTCCAGTGACCGCCCTGCTCGGTTTCCAACGCCAACAACCGCTTGTGGATATCCGCCAAACCTTGCTGATCCGCCCAGGCCATCGGCCCGCCTTTATCGGCCGGGAAGCCGTAGCCGTTGAGGTACACCAGATCGATGTCATGAGCCGACTCGGCAATGCCTTCCTGAAGGATCTTTGCGCCCTCGTTGACCAGCGCCAGCAGGCAGCGCTCAAGAATCTCTTCAGGGCCAATCTCGCGACGCTGATAGCCGAGCTCTTCGCTCACCCGTAACACCAGTGCATCGACTTCCACATCATGTTCGGCCTGGCGACTGCCCGGCTCGTAGTGGTAATAACCGTTACCACTCTTCTGACCTAAGCGACCCAACTCACACAAGCGGTTATCCACCTGAACCTCCGCTTCGTCCTGGCCGACACCCGCCAGCTCCCGCGCACGCCATCCGAGGTCGATACCAACCACGTCGTACATGCGGAACGGTCCCATGGCAAAACCGAAGCCTTGCAGCGCCGCATCGACCTGATAGGGGAAAGCGCCTTCAAGAAGCATCTTGCGCGCTTCGAGGACGTAGGTATTGAGCATCCGGTTGCCGATAAAACCGTGGCAATTGCCCGCCACCACACTCACCTTGCCCATGCGCTGGCCCAGTTCTTTGGCGGTGTTGAGCACCTCCGGCGCGGTCTGCGCGCCACGGACGATTTCCAGCAACTTCATGATGTGTGCCGGGCTGAAGAAGTGCAGGCCCAGTACCTGCTTCGGACGACGGGTAGCGGCGGCGATTGCATCAATGTCCAGCGCCGAGGTGTTGCTGGCGAGGATAGCCTCAGGCTTGAGCACACCGTCGAGTTCGCGAAAGATCTTCTGCTTGAGTTCGAGGTTTTCGTAGACCGCCTCGATCACCAGATCCACCCCACGGATTGCCGGGTAATCAGCCGCCGCCGTCACCCGGGCAATCCGCGCATCGGCTTCGGCCTGGTCAATCCGGCCCTGACGCACATTGTGCGCGTAGGTTTCGGCCACTGCGGTGAGTGCCTGATCGAGCATCTGTGCATTGTTGTCGACCCATTGCACGGGCACCCCGGCGTTGGCCAGGCACATGACGATGCCACGGCCCATGGTGCCTGCACCAATCACGGCGGCACGCTGAATCTGGAACTGTGTCTGGCTCATTGTTTGCTCTCATGTGGCGATCCAAAGACAGCATTCACCATAGTCAGCCCTGCGGCGATTTTGAAATTTATTCCTGTGATGGGCGGCATTCAGCGAATGGATGTTCGACCACCCAACACCGAAACTCCTGTGGGAGCGGGCTTGCTCGCGAATGCGGTCATTCAGTCGGCATCAATGTTGGATGTGATGGCCTCTTCGCGAGCAAGCCCGCTCCCACCTGGGCGACAGTTCAGTCAGTCAGATTCGCCCCGGCCCATTCGCGCACCTCGGCATACGGATAATCTTCCAGCGCCGCAAACCCCGGAATCGCCCGCGCCTTGAGTTTGGTAAACAGCGGCACGCTGATACCGCACAAGAACCGTGTCAGCCGTTCCGCACCCGGCAAGCTGCCGCTGTAAGCCTCATGCCTGTGGATAAAGTCGCCGCACAGCGCCTCGAATTTTTTATCCACAAGCGCTGGCAGCTCAGGCGGTTCCGGCAGACGGGCAACCTGCCCATGACACACCGAACAATGCCCGCACTGCTGCGGCGCGTTTTCATCACCGAAGTACTGCGCCAATCGATAGCCCAGGCAGCGCTCGGTAGCGAACAGATCGAGCATCGCGTGGATACGCGCGATTTCGGTGCGTTCATGTTGTGTGAAGTAACCATGCAATTGGCTGCTCAACACCTGGGCATCGAAGTCCGTCATCAGCAGGCTGTAGACCTCGGTCATCTGCTTGCTTTCAAGCTCGACCCAACCCTTCTCCTGGAAGTAATCCAGCGCCTTGACCACCCGGTTGCGCTCGGCTTGATGCTGTTGATACAGCACCTCGAAATTCACCGTGGCCCAGGTTCGCGCACGACTGGAGGTCTGGATGATCGCCTCGACGAAGTCCCGTCGCTCGCCCTCGAAACGCGCCAGCAAAGCTTCAGGCTCCAGCAGGAACTTGAAACGGTATTCGGCAAAGTACGCGTAACGCGGTGCGATCAAGCCTTTCAACTCAAGCTGCACCAGCAAGGTCTTGAGCGGCAGTTGGCGAATATTGCTCTGGTCGGCCAGCGGCCCCAGCAAAAACTCCCATTGCCCATCCGGCGCGGCAGCTTGCAGTTCGTCGAGTACACAACGGATGCCATCCAGCTCCGGCGTGTCGCCGTAAACGAAGTTTTCCAACACGTTGAGGCTGTCGCGGTTGGCCAACACCAGGCAGTCGGAAGGTTGCCCGTCGCGTCCGGCACGGCCGATTTCCTGGCTGTAGTTTTCGATGGATTTCGGCAAGTCGAAATGCACCACGTTGCGGATATCGCTCTTGTCGATGCCCATGCCGAACGCGATGGTGGCGACGATGCAATTGGACTGCCCGCCCATGAACCGCCGCTGAATTGCTTCCCGCTGTTCATGGGGTAAACCGGCGTGATAGGCCTCGGCCTGAAGACCGTTTTGGCTCAGGTGCTGGGCAATCTGCTCAGCGGTTTTCTGCAAGGTCACGTAGACGATGCTCGGCTGCCCGGCACGCTGGCCCATCCACTCCACCAGACGCCGACGCTTGTCCTGACCACGCACCGGCTCAACCAGCAAATTAAGGTTGGGTCGATAGAAACCGGTGGTCACCACATCGTCCGCCGCGATGGCGAATTTTGCCTGCATGTCGGCGATCACTTTGGGCGTGGCGGTGGCCGTCAGCAGCAAGGTTTGCGGGATGTTGAACTGGCGCTGATAGTCCGGCAGCTTCAGGTAGTCGGGGCGAAAATTGTGGCCCCATTCGGAGATACAGTGCGCCTCGTCCACCACCAGCAACGAGATCGGCACTTGCTGCAAAAAATTGCGAAAACGCTCGTTCTTCAAACGCTCCACGGAAATCATCAGGATCTTCAACTCGCCGGACCTGGCCCGCGCCATCACCTCGTTGGCGTCATCGCGGCTCTGCGCCGAATCGATACTCGCAGCCGCAATGCCATGGCGCTGCAAGAACGCCAATTGGTCCTGCATCAGCGCCAGCAACGGCGAGACCACCAACGTCAGGTGCGGCAGCAACAAAGCCGGCAACTGATAGCACAAGGACTTGCCGGAGCCGGTCGGGAAAATCGCCGCCGCCGAGCGCCCGGCCAACACCGCACTGACCGCCGCCTCCTGGCCGGGCCGAAACTGTGGATAACCAAAGACCTGTTCGAGGGTGTTGTGCATAAGCTGTCACTCCGTTGACTGCTGCCATGCCGAAAGCCTAGCCGGCTAAAGCAGCGAGTCGAGAAAAGGTCAGGCGCAAAAGAGATACGGGATGATACAGGGAGAAAGGTGCAAGGCCCGTGATGCAATCCGTTTGCTGATGTTGTTCAAATTCGAAATCGTAAACCACGAAACGCCCTACACAGTCTGGCGCACGCGCTACTGCGGCTCTATCCGCTACGCCTGACAAGTGCGTAGGAAATTCGACCTCTAGGGGAATCGCTGAAAAAAACCTCGGGCAGTGCGTAGTCCTAAGCCTTGCGGGCAAGTAAACCCCCTACAAAACCTGTCCATGTACGCCGTCTTGCGACGCCTCGACGCCCACCCCTATAGTTTGCAGCGCGGCTGAAAGCCGTGTGTCGGCCTGCAGGAGCGACGTCGCGACTTCCTACAGGACACGTTCAATGAACCCGCTCGATCCGTCTAACAACCGCTATCACCCACTCAAAACCAACTACAGCGAAACCCCGGTTCTGGTCATCGACACCGAGGCCAATCCCCACGCCATTCTGGACGCCGCCCGACAACGCATCCGCGCCTCCAGCGACCTGCTCGAAACGCTTTATTGCCTGTGCTTCAAGCAAGCGGATGTGAAAGACATTCCGAATATCGTCAATGCGCTTTATCTGCTGACTCAGGATGGGAGTGATTTGCTTGAGGTGGCTCGGCAGCGGATGCCGAAAAGCACGACTGAATGCCCCCACGAATAACACCCCTCTGTAGGAGCAAGGCTTGCCCGCGATGAACGATAACGCGGAGTACCTGAATAATCGCCACACCGAACCAGGCATAAAATCTGTACGCAACGGCCTAACAAATCTTCGTCCCCGTCCTACAAGCTCATGCTCCTTGTCGGCTATCACCAGCCTGCACACCACACCTATAGTCGTTAGCGTCGCTGCAAAATCAGCGATCGGGCTTGGTCACCCGAAAATTTACAGAGAACATTCGCATCCCCTTGTATGCTGCGGGCACTAACATGTCGGCACGCTTTATGGCGGCTGTGTTTGGGACGCTTTCGAGCGTACCGGGTGTTCTCGCCGGTTGACCAACCTGAACACAGTCCGCCACCCATCGTTTGGTCACGGTTGGTGTGGTTCATTTGATCCATACAGAGAACAAACCATGAACACATTAGATCCGTTTGCAGACCGTTACCGTTCGTTGAAAACCAACTTCACCGACTCCCCGGTTCTGATCATCGACACAGAGGCCGACCCGCAAGACATCCTCGAAGCCGCCCTGCAGCGTATCCGCGCCTCCAGCGACCTGCTCGAAACCTTGCACTGCCAATGCTTCAAACACGGCGACGTCAAAGACATCCCCCATATCACCCACGCCCTGTACCTGCTGAATCAAGATGGCTGCGACCTACTCCAAGTCGCCCAGCAACGCATGTTGAACTGGAAAGCACCTACCTGACACACCCGATCCGCAGGCACGCCACGTTCCTGTGGGAGCTGGCTTGCCTGCGAAGAAAACACCGCGTGTTTCCAGGCATAAGTGAAGAAATAGCAGCTCTGAGACCACCCCCATGAGCCAATTAACCTTCAAACAAAAACAAGCGCATTACGAAAAGGTCCGCCGCTCAAACTACTTGGCCAGCCTACGCCTCGCCGGATTCGACACGTCACTGGCAGACCTCGACAAACCACTTCCTACACGAGAAGAAGTGCTCGAAAAGTACCGACAAGACGAACCTCCAACCTCTGCTTCCGCCCTTCCCCCCAAGCCTGGCAGCCCCACAGAGCCCTCCCCCTCTCAGTCAAAAGAAGTTAGATAAAGATCCAACCCTTCAGGAAAAACTACAGAGGCCAAGTGCTCAACCTCAAGCACCTGTGCTGCTATCAGTCGGATATCCACACCAACGCATTCATTGGTGTTCGTCCATTGCATCACGGGGATCAAGTCCGCCACCGACAGACTAATGCTGTGTTCAAAAACCAGGTCATCCCTACCAGGATGAAAGCCCATAACCGAAAAAATCATGGTTCTACCTCTCGCGTCTTATCCGCACTTTTTGTCTGGCGCCACGCACTAACAAGCAAACCGATCCCTTGTGAGATTTGGCTTGCCTGCAACAGAGGTCGCCATCGCCTCAAATGAACGAGTCGATATCCAGCGTGTAAGGCGTGCCAATCGAGTGACCATGGATGGCAGACAGCAGCTCATGTTCTGCATCAGGTTTGGGAACACAGGCCAATTGTTCGGCCTCGTTGTTTTCTGGGTGGGTGTTCCAACGAAACAGATTTTCCGCGAGTGTCTCTGGCTGATTGGCAACTGAACCGTAGATGTCATTTTCGGTTACCAACCTGTAGCGAAGGGTGTCCAGACGCGCGTGGGTCATTGCGATCTTGTCGATCTCGAGCATCAACGCTCCCGTCGTGTTCTGATGAGTATCGCGGTATTTGAGGGTTTGGCGATCGAGCTCGCGCGCCTTTTCACGCATCTGCTGGGTCACTCGCACCAGCGCACCGTCTATCAACGCAAACTCCCGATCAGTTACCAGGGACCGCCTGGACGCTTGCGATTCTTGCCAACGCCGCAGGGTGGCCCAGCAAGCCGGAATGTAACCGCCGGCCATCATGTGGTTGTTGACGTTGAATAGTTGAGTCAGTAAAGCCGGCCGATCCGGCAGGCCGTTTTTTTGCTGGAGCGCCACGCTGCACGCGGCGTGCTGGGTGATGGTGTCGCAGCCGGGCTCCCAGAGAATCGAGGACTGTGCTTTGCGACCAAATTCCACCGGCATGAAGTGACGCAAGGTGCCGTGGTGTTCGTAGGGCTCTCCCGTCCAGTTGGTGATCCCCGCGACAAACACCGAGAGGCCGACCGGTACGTTGACGAAGGTTAATGCCAACCCCGAGCCGAACACCTTCGCCTTGGTATTCATCCAGGTGCCGGGCACGCTTGGCACCGGGTCGTTGTGGTTCACCATGCGGTAATGCACCAGTGGGGCGGCACCTTTGGCGAAGTTGGCGTCACCGGCGCGGGGGGCGCCGTAGGTGTAGAGCTGGATGTCGTAGTTGAAATCCTGTTCTCGTCGCAGCATCTCTGAAAGCAGCAACGCTACTGCGCCGCCCAGACTGTGGCCGCAGATCAGAAGCTTTTGCCCGGCATAAAACTTATCGAAGTATTTCACAACGAAACCGTAGGCTTTTTGCGCGGCCTCGTAAAAACCACGGTGTACCTTGCTGTCGGTGTCTTCAAACGGCACTTGAAACGCATCGGCATCGCGCAGGCCATCCGCGACGAGTTCATAAGTGCCACGCACTGAAATCAGGATCAGTTCATCGTTGTGGGTGATGAACGCCTGGGTATCGGTAGCTTCTGCCCCTAGATTCCTATCGTCGAGGAAGTGGATCTTGGCGGGGTGTTCCTGATCTTCACGCAGTTCGGGATCGTTGACCGGATAGAGAGTGGGATCGAACGGCACAATCTCCAGTCGCTTGGAATACGGCACATCTTCATACAACGGGTAATAGGCTTTGGTTTGCGTGGAGTCGATCTTCCACAGTTCATCGAACTTGGCCAATGCATCCCCGAACCAGTTGCCCACGCTCGGTTGCAGCGGGAAGCTCACACAGGCTTCTTCTATTGGGGGCTTGTCTGGCTTCTGGCCAAAGGGGCAATAGCTCAAAGTGGCCATCAGCGCGAGTTGGTAGAGGTTCAGCGCGCAGAATTCGGAGCCGGTGGACAGCATCGGGCGCAAGGCCCGGAGCGGGCGTACTTCCAGCACCGTGTGTTGTTGCGGCATCAGGGCAACGCCGAGCTTGCCATGTTTGCCCATGATTTTCGCCGACCCTGAACTGTGGGGGTAATGGCGATACACCTCGGGAGGCAAATGCGCGACATGCTTGACCAGATGGCGCACTTCCACCTGGTAATACACATCAGCGCAGGCTTGTGCAGGGTTGTCTTTAGTGCGGGTGGCGTTTTTGTTCAGGTAGCGGGTTTGTTCAGCGCGTACTTGAAGTTCGGTGATCTTGAGCGGGTAATGCGGCCTTGTCTGTAAAAACGTGTATGCCTTTTCATGCCCTTGATAATTTTGAGCAAGGATTAATGCAATTGGCCCGGCAAAGTGGTTGTCCACCTTGCCGTTACCCGCAGCATCCAGCCGGCCAGTGTATTTTTGCCCTTCTGAATCGGTGACTTCATAGGCTAATCCGGCATAGGGTTCACCTGAGCCGAGTTCGTCCACCAACTGAAAGCTGGTCCATTTACCTTGCTCGGGGCAGGCAAGCACGCGATTGCTCAAGGGTGAGTTCAGTTCTTCATCCATTAATGTCATGTCGTCACTTCCTTATTCGGTGCAACCGGGATAAATAGTGCACTTCTGTCCATCCGGCATCTGAAAACCGCTGAAGTCTTTGTAGTTTCCGTAGCAGAACGCGTACTGATCTTCAAAGTTGTCGCCCATGCAGCGCTTCCAGCCGTTGTGAACTTTGACCCAGGTATCTCCGATAGCTGGCCGTTCCTCATCCGCCAACTTGATCGCCATTTTTACGGTTTTACCCGGTAGCTGATCCAGGGTGTACGCCGAGAACGGGCGACCACGCCCCGGCTCACCCAGTGCATCGGTTTTTTTGCAGTCGAGGATCTTTCTGAGGATGCGGGGCTTGCCTGAGGTGCGGAACAGCCATTGGCATTGCCCATAGAAGGTACTTTCGCCCGCCTCACCGAAGGTGCCCTTGTACTGTTCCTCCAGCTCATCGCGAATGGCGACCACGGCGCTATCCCCACTGATGTCCCCCCAGTCCTTGCCGTAAGCCGAGTTGATCTCCAGCTTGATGCGCCTGATCACCAAGGGGCAGCCGCTGACCGTTCTGTGAAGGGCGATTTCAGAATTGGGTGTGTAGGTTTCACGCCACTTCAAGTTGAACCCCACTTCCGTGTTTCTCCCGCCCGGCACGCTGCAGGTTTCCCCTTTGGCAGGCTCATACACAGCGACGGCCTGATAGGCAAAATCGGGCGATAGATCGGCGGTGAAGGTGAAGGTGTTCGGCTGGCCGGTGGCGCAGCCTGCCGTTAAAGCGAGGTAACAACCCAAGGCAGGAATTTTAAACCGCGACTTCACCTGCGAATTCAACGTTGTCATTGGGTAATGTCCTTATTCGGTGCAACCGGGATAAATGGCGCACTTCTGCCCATCCGGCATCTGAAAACCGCTAAAGTCTTTGTAGTTCCCGTAGCAGAACGCGTACTGGTCTTCAAAGTTGTCGCCCATGCAGCGCTTCCAGCCGTTGGGCACTTTGACCCAGGTATCTCCGATAGCGGGCCGTTCCTCATCCGCCAACTTGATCGTCATCTTCACGGTTTTACCCGGTAGCTGATCCAGGGTGTACGCCGAGAACGGCCGACCACGCCCCGGCTCGCCCAGGACATCGGTTTTTTTGCAGTCGAGGAGTTTTACAATGCGTCGTTTTGACCCCATGGTGCGAAACAGCCATTGGCATTGGCCGTAGAAGGTACTTTCGCCCGCTTCGCTGAAGGTGCCCTTGTACTGCTCCTCCAGCTCATCGCGAATGGCGACCACGGCGTCGTCCCCTCCAAAATCTCGCCGGGTTTTGCCGTAGGTGGCGTTGATCTCCAGCTTGATGCGCCTGATCACCAAGGGGCAGCCGCTGACCGTTCTGTGAAGGGCGATTTCAGATGTGGGGGTGTAGGACTCACGCCATTTCAAGTTGAACCCCACTTCCGTGTTTCTGCCGTCCGGCACGCTGCAGGTTTCCCCTTTGGCTGGCTCATACACAGCGATGGCCTGATAGGCAAAATCGGGTGGTAGATCGGCGGTAAAGGTAAACGTGTTCGGCTGACTGGTGGCGCAGCCGGCCGTTAAAGCAAGGCCGCAGCCCAGACTTACGGTGTGTAGCACGCGTTTCATAGAGGGGCGTCTCCTTGCCAAAACTCCACTGCCTGAGACACCCGTTCGAAGTGTTCGATGGGGTTCTCATCAGGGCGCACTTGCCAGTGCTCGGGCAGTGTATAGGCTGGCGCCTTCAAGCTCTGAGTCAGCAGAAACGCCAACTGCTCCGGCGCCGACCATCCCCACGCGTCAGCCAAGGCCAGCTGGCTGCTCAGCCACGCCTCATGATCCTGTTGCTCGGCGAGCCTGGCGTAGGCCTCGACATGTTCAGCCAACAGATAGCGGTGAGCATTGGCCAGCCGAATCTCCATGGCCTGATGTTTGGGTACAGGAATCTGCAGCCACAGCGGTTAATCAGGCACTGGGTACGCACCGGGAGCGGGATTGTCAGTGCTGGCCCAACACTCCCCCTGCCAGTAGCACACACTGATCGCCGGACCGAGATAGGCCGGGTAGGCCTCGACGGGTAAATGCTCTAAAGCTCGGGTCAAAACGCGGTTGTCGTGAAAGCGATAGAGCGCCTGCTGGGGCCGGGCGCCAATCATCAGGCGTTCGCGCCAATGCTTGGCCAGCGCGAGCAGGTCACCGTGTTGAAGGCTGGCAAACCAGCCCCAGTTGCGCTTCGGCACCTTGAGCAGTTCATGGATACGTGAGTCGTCAGGATTGTCGAGGAGAAAGATGAACGGCCCGACATCCGCCAGCTCAGCCACCGGGGTTGCACGGTACACGCTCAGATACTGATCGTATGGGAGGGTCTTCAACAGGGATCGACGCATTTCGTGCTCATCGGCTGAGTCCAGAACGAGGCATAGGGAGTGCCCAAGGCGTCGTTGTTCGCTCATCCATTGACGAGGTAGCGAGTGGGTCATGCGGCGGCTCCTTGCGTCAGACAGAGGCCCGCTCGACAGGCTTCGCAGAGGGGACAGAAATCTGAACCCATGGCTTTGCTGGCCGCCATGAGCGTGCTCTGTGAGAGTGCAATGATTGGCGGCAGTTGAGCAGGCACCGACAAGGCGTCCAGCACGCCGGGCATCAATGGTGACGCCGCTGCCCCTGCAACGGGCGCGCCACCGATGGCCATCTCGCTGCTGCCGAAGAGCCCGCCGTGACCAAGCACGAAGTGTTGATCGCCGATATTCAAGGTAATGCTCCCACCTGCAGAAAGCACCAGATTGTCAGTGGCCCTGATATGCACATCCCGACCGGCTTCGACCACCAGCGTCTGGCCGATACGGGTGTGGCTGCTGCTGGCGACATTCAGATAGTCGTTGGCCTTGAGCTGGACTTTGCGATCTGCCGTGACGGTGCGTTGCTCTTCGGCCTCCAGTACCGTGATGCTGTGGCCCTTGATGGTTTCCCGACGTTCATTGCCCACTTCCAGTCGGCTGTCGTTTTCGACCTTCTGCTCCATGTCACGCTGGGCACGCAGGTAGATCAATTCCCGGCCAGTACGGTCTTCCAGGTGCAGTTCGTTGAAGCCGCTGCTGTCCGGCGAACTGCGGGAGCGGAACACGCTACGGGTTTTGTGCTCCGGCAGTTCATAGGGCACCGGGTTGGTGCTGTTGGCCAGGCAGCTAATAATCACCGGCTGATCGGGGTCGCCTTCCTGAAAGCTGACCAACACTTCCATCCCCACTCTCGGGAGGGTGACGCTACCATGGCCGTTACCGGCCAAGCTGGAGCCCACACGCAGCCAGCAACTGCTTTTGTCGTCGTGGCGACCTTCGCGATCCCAGTGAAACTGCACCTTGACCCGACCGTATTGATCGCAGTAGATCTCTTCGCCCTTGGGGCCGGTGACCACGGCGGTATGGATGCCGGGGATTCGCGGTTTTTTATAGTTTTTCTGCGAGCGGTAAAACACATCCCATGGAATGGCGACAAAGGTGTTCCGATACCCCTGAACAAAGCCCCCCGCCTGCCCGCTGGTATCGCTAGCGATGTTCTCTTCCAGCACTTGGGGCTGCTTGGCCTCATGGCGAACCTGAGTCAGTAACCACAGATCGTTTAACTCCTGCTCCGGATGGTCGAGCAGTTGCAGAAAGTGCCCAGTCACCAACATTGGCTGATCGCTGTTACCCTCGGCTTGAACGTAATCAGCACGATGACGCTCAAGTGCCCGTCGACTCAGCTGTTTACCGTGCTCCCGTTGGGTGAAGCGACCCGGGTAATCGTAGCCTTCCAGGTCCGGATGAACCTCTTCTGTGAGGGGGCGGAAATCGGACTCCAGTACAACGTGCGCCCGCTTGAAATCGTAATCACGGCGAGTGGTACGGCTGGTGCGCGTCTCCAGTCGCAGATCAAATTGTTTGATCACAGGTTCTTCGGCGACCATGCCACTGTCAGGTTTGTAGGCTGTGGGTCGCGAAAGTTTGGGAAACACCGTCTGGTCATCCCCTAACACCAACACATGGCCGGTGTACGAGTGCCTGAAGTGGTAGTGAAGCCCCTCTTCCTGGCACAGGCGCTGGATGAAATGCAGGTCGGTTTCGTCGTATTGGACGCAGTATTCACGCGGCGGGTAAACCGCATTCAGCCGGATCTCAAGGGCATCGCCCTGGATGCCATGCTCAGCCAGAATCTGTGAAATGATCTGCGGCACAGTCCGCTGCTGAAACATTCGCTGATTGGTGCGGTGACGCAAGTAAGCGAGCTGCGGAACGAGCGTCAGCGAATAGCGCGTCAACCGTTTACCGATCTCACCCTTTTCAACACGGTAAACCTGCCCGTGAATGCCGTTTCCCTGCTGGTCAAACGCCAGAAATGCCTGTTTATGCATCAGGCTTTGGAGGTTCAGATCCGGGCGTTCGCTTACCAGCGCTACATCGATGGCAAAGGGCGTGCTGATCTCTTCGTCGCCAGAAAAAGCGAGCACCTGAAGGCTGTGATCAAAGTCGTGAATGGTCAGGGTGAAACGAGTGTGGTGGGTCGAGTCGAGCATCCATTTTCCCTTCGGCTAAGGGCGCTCATGCAGCCATGAAATCGCCCTGACTCAAAGGCTCTCACGCTAACAAATGTGAAAAAACGAAGATGTAGGATGTACCGTAGGAGCCTTCCCAAAGTTGTAACAGGGGTGAAACGGCTAAGCCATTCGAATGCCGTAACGCTCAAGTCCATGCAATCATCTTCCATCGCATGCACCCCACGGACACGCACCATGAACCTCGCCCCCAACTTCCCCGACGACCACGCCATGCAGTTACTCATGCAGCTACTGCACGAAGAACTCGGCCTGCCTGAACGCAAAACCATCAACCTCAACACCTCGATCAACTTCGACCTCGACTGCGACGGCTCGGATGCACGACACCTGATGGAAGCCCTGGAAGAACAGTTCGCCATCGACTTCATAGACTACGACGCCTATCGCTACTTTCAGCCTGAAGACTTTGACGTGTTTCTCAAACGACGGGCCAAGGGTCGTGGCGACAAGCTCCCGCTGACCATCGGCATGCTCTACAAAGCGATCAAGGTCCAACGGTGGGATACACAAGTATTGGAAGGCATCTAACCGAACGCATAAGTGCCATTATTCTGGCCGTTTAGCGCCGTTTCAGCTGGAATAATGGCAGTTCTGTCTCAAAGTCACGGAAACAAGCACCCACAAAAAAGCCGCCCCTAAGGGCGGCTTTCTCTTACCTCAAACCACTTACCGAATCATTACAACTTCGGCCCAGCAGCCTTGATCGCGTCGCTCACATCAAACTTCTTGAAGTTCTCAACGAACAACCCAGCCAACGCCTTGGCCGCTTCATCATAAGCAGCCTTGTCAGCCCAGGTGTTACGTGGGTTCAACAGGCCAGTCTCAACGCCTGGCACAGCCAGTGGCACGTCGAGGTTGATGGTGTCGAGGTGTTCGGTGGCTGCACCGATCAACGCGCCGCTCTGGATCGCTGCGATCACGCCGCGAGTGGTCGGGATGTTGAAGCGTTTGCCGACGCCGTAGCCGCCGCCGGTCCAGCCGGTGTTGACCAGGTAGACCTTGGAGCCGAAGCCGCGGATGCGTTTGATCAGCAGTTCTGCGTATTCGCCAGCCGGGCGCGGGAAGAACGGTGCGCCGAAGCAGGTGGAGAAGGTCGATTTGATGCCGCTGCCGGAACCCATTTCGGTCGAGCCCACCAGCGCGGTGTAGCCGGACAGGAAGTGGTAGGCCGCTTGTTCTTCATTGAGGATCGACACTGGCGGCAGCACGCCGGTCAGGTCGCAAGTCAGGAAGATCACTGCATTCGGCTCGCCACCGAGGTTCTTCTCTGAACGCTTGGCAACGTGCTCCAGCGGGTAGGCGGCGCGGCTGTTCTGAGTCAGGCTGACATCGGTGTAGTCGGCGTGTTTGGCGTCGTCGATAACAACGTTTTCCAGGACTGCGCCGTGCTTGATGGCTTTCCAGATGACCGGCTCGTTCTTCTCGGACAAGTCGATGCACTTGGCATAGCAACCGCCTTCGATGTTGAACACCACGCCCTCGCCCCAACCGTGCTCGTCGTCACCGATCAGGTAACGGCTTTCGTCGGCGGACAGGGTGGTCTTGCCGGTGCCGGACAGACCGAAGAACAGGGTCACGTCGCCCTCTTCGCCGATGTTGGCGGCGCAGTGCATTGGCAGCACGTCGGCGGCCGGCAGCAGGAAGTTCTGCACCGAGAACATGGCTTTCTTCATTTCACCGGCGTAGCGCATGCCGGCGAGCAGCACTTTCTTCTGGGCGAAGTTGATGATCACGCAGCCGTCGGAGTTGGTGCCGTCACGCTCTGGCACGCACTCGAAGTTGGCGACGTTGAGAACTTGCCACTCTTCACGACCAGCCGGGTTGTACTGGGCCGGGTTGATGAACAGGCAACGACCGAACAGGTTCTGCCAGGCAGTCTGGGTAGTCATTTTCACGGCCAGGTAGTGCTCTTCAGCCGCACCTACGTGCACGTGGGAAACGAAATGCTCTTGCGCGTTGTTGAACGCCTCAACACGAGCCCACAGGGCATCGAACTTGTCGGCCGGGAACTTGCGGTTGATCGGGCCCCAGGCGATGGCGGCCTGAGTGGTTGGCTCTTCAACGATGAAACGGTCGACTGGCGAGCGACCGGTACGGTGACCGGTGCGAACGACCAGCGCGCCGGTATCGGCAAGCTCGCCCTCACCGCGACTCAGGGCTTCTTTAACCAGATCGTCAACACTCAGATCGGTGTACACAGCATTATTGGCTTGCGTCATGAGGTTCCCCGTCGGCCAGTGGCCGAGTGCTCCAAACGTTTTGTAGTAGAAAGTCGCGCACTACTACCGCTAAAAAAGTGGGCCGGATTATGCCAGAAAAGCCTGAAAAGAGTAGGGTCCTCCCGTCAGGACGGCGTTATTCCGGCGTTTACCAGTGAATTTACCTGCACTGAAGCGTTTTAGTGACGAGTATCTGACGGTGTATCCACACCCGCTCCAGCGAACAATTGGGTGATATCGGCCGCATCGAACAGGTAACGCTGGTTGCAGAACTGGCAGTCGATCTCGATGCGGCCACCGTGCTCGATCACCAGTGCCTGGGCATCTTCCAGACCCAGGCTGACCAGGGCATTGCCCGAACGCTCACGCGAGCAGCTGCAACGAAAGCGTAGTTTCTGCACGTCAAACAGGCGCACCTGCTCTTCGTGGTAGAGACGATGCAAAATAGTTTCGTTGTCCAGGCTCAGCAATTCATCGGCGGTCAGGGTACTGCCCAGCGCGGTGATGTGCTGCCAGCTGGCGGCGCGTTCTTCTTCGTCTTTCAGGCGATCGGCCGGCAGTTGTTGCAGCAGCAGGCCACGGGCGCGACGACCGTCGGCGTGCAGCCAGAAGCGCGTGCCGACTTGCTGGGACATGACGAAATAGTTGGTGAAGCATTCCGACAGGGTCCCGCCATCAAGGTCGACGATGCCTTGGTAACGCTGGCCTTGGGTCGGGTCGACGGTGAGCGCGAGTACGCCGTTGGGCATCATGTCGGCCAGGGTCGCGTCGGCGGCAATCTTGTCCGCGTCGTAACGCGCCAAACCACGGATTTCACGCTCGCTGGAGCATTCGATCATCAGCAGCGACACCGGACCTTCGGAACGCGCCTGCAGAATCAGCAAGCCATCGAACTTCAAGGTGCCGACCAGCAGCGCCGCAGCCGCCATCAACTCGCCGAGCAGTTGTGCGACCGGCTCCGGATAGGGGTGTTTGGCGAGGACTTCGGCATAACTACGCTCCAACGCCACCAGCTCGCCGCGGGTGTCGCTGTCATCGAAGATGAAGCGTTGGGTGTAGTCGGTATCCGGTAGATCAGTCATAGGTCTGGGTATCTGAAGTGAAAACTAAAGGATGACAAGGGCTGAAAATCGCGCCTTGCGCACCGTTTTGGTGCGTTAATATTGGCCATGACAGGCATTTTATGAACAATCCGGGTTTGTTCCAAGCAAGGTCGAACCGCGGCATATTGACGCTGTGTAATGTAGTCCAGTCAGAACGCCAACTTACTCGCCAGCATTCCCTCCATGAAACTTGAACAGATCCCGGCGCTGCTTCTTGCTCGGCTTGCCGTCGGTGCTGACGCCCAAGGCACCGGCCTTGCGCTGGGCAGCGGCGTTTTCGCGTTTGGCGATGCTGGCTTCGGTCTCAACGTACAACGTCTGGGCCTCGGGGGCACCACGACGGACGATCGATAGTGCCTGGACCACCACGGTACGCTCATCGAAACCGGCGCGAATCTGAAACTCGTCACCAATCCGCGGCTCTTTGCCCGGTTTGCAGCGCTCGCCCCGGCAATGCACCTTGCCGCTTTCGATCGCCGCTTTGGCCAGCGCGCGGGTTTTGTAAAAGCGCGCCGCCCACAACCACTTATCGAGACGGACTTTGTCGTCCTCTTCGTTTTTTTGTGCCATGGGTTTTCCTCATTCTGAAATATTTCTGAACTGTACTACCGTTTCTGTCGTGCCATGATTTTCACCGGTTCAGCATACAATGCGCGACGCTTTTGAGCCTGGCTCGGGAGCCGAAAATCCGGGCCGTAGATATCTGTCGCCTTTTACCTATTATTCTGCGTGAATACCGCGAATTCGGCCGCTTTGCGGTGCGAACGGGCTTCTCACCGGTTGAGCACATTTGAAGACATTTGACCATTTGACCGTTGTGGGTCTGCGCGAGTGGGTGGCGCTTCCTGATTTGGGAGTCGCGGGCCTGCGGGCGAAGATCGACACCGGCGCCAGCACCTCCACCCTGCATGCCACCGAAATCGAGCCGTTCGAGCGCGACGGGGAAACGTGGGTGCGTTTCAATGCGCACCTGGGCACGGTGGTGCAATTGCGTCATCGCCGCTGTGAAGCGCCGCTGGTGACGATGAAAACCATTAAAAGCTCCAACGGCCAAGCGCAGGTGCGTTACGTGATCAGTACCACCCTGGCGCTCGGCGATCGGGTTTGGCGAGTGCAGTTCACCCTTGCCTGCCGCAAGTCCATGCGTTATCGCCTGTTACTC
The DNA here is from genome assembly GCF_044743155.1 of Pseudomonas sp. NPDC087697. NCBI lineage: Bacteria > Pseudomonadati > Pseudomonadota > Gammaproteobacteria > Pseudomonadales > Pseudomonadaceae > Pseudomonas > Pseudomonas sp. NPDC087697. Next base: position 57,442 of record NZ_JBIUVW010000033.1, read on the forward strand.
GGTTCCAAAGCCCTGATCGACGGCCAGTTGGTGGTCAATCCGGACATTAAATACGTTCAAGACAAGCCGGTGTTCCCGGTGTCCACTACCTCCTCCACAGGTGTTGCATGAAGATCGCTGTGCTGTCGCGGAACCCGCGTCTGTATTCCACTCGTCGTTTGGTTGAGGCCGGCACCGAACGCGGCCATGAGATGGTGGTGATCGACACCCTGCGCGCCTATATGAACATTGCCAGTCATAAGCCGCAGATCCACTACCGCGGCAAGCCGCTGGAAGGCTTCGACGCAGTGATCCCGCGGATCGGCGCGTCGGTGACGTTTTATGGCTGTGCGGTATTGCGCCAGTTCGAAATGATGGGCGTGTTCCCGCTCAACGAGTCGGTGGCCATCGCCCGCTCGCGGGACAAACTACGTTCGCTGCAGTTGCTTTCGCGTCGCGGTATCGGTTTGCCGGTCACTGGTTTTGCTCACTCACCGGACGACATTCCCGACCTGATCGATATGGTCAACGGCGCGCCACTGGTGATCAAGGTGCTGGAAGGCACCCAAGGCATCGGCGTGGTGATGTGTGAAACGGCTACGGCGGCGGAGTCGGTGATCGAGGCGTTCATGGGCCTCAAGCAGAACATCATGGTTCAGGAGTACATCAAGGAAGCCGGCGGCGCGGATATTCGCTGCTTCGTGGTCGGCGACAAGGTGATCGCCGCGATGAAGCGTCAGGCCAAGCCCGGCGAGTTCCGCTCCAACCTGCACCGTGGCGGCAGCGCCAGCCTGATCAAGATCACACCGGAAGAACGCATGACTGCGTTGCGTGCGGCCAAGGTCATGGGGCTGAGCGTCGCGGGCGTGGATATCTTGCGCTCCAACCACGGGCCGCTGGTGATGGAAGTGAACTCGTCGCCGGGGCTGGAAGGGATCGAAACCACCACCAGCAAGGACGTGGCGGGGATCATCATTCAGCACCTTGAGAAGAATGGCGGGCCGAACATGACGCGGACCAAGGGCAAGGGTTGAGAACTCAATAAGCCTTGAAAAGATCGCAGCCTGCGGCAGCTCCTACGGGGTACGTCGTTCTCCTGTAGGAGCTGCCGCAGGCTGCGATCTTTTTTGGCTACACCGCGTCTCTTGGCAACATCAGCCCAAGCGGCAATCTCACCCGCGCTTCCAAACCACCACCGGAGCGGTTGCGCAGTTCAACGTTGCCGCCATGCATCGACGCAATCCGCTTGACGATAGCCAACCCCAACCCGGTGCCCTTGCCGCCCCGCGCACGGTCGCCACGGGTGAAGGGGTTGAAGATCGCTTCCAGCTCTGACGGATCGATCCCGGCGCCACGGTCCATGACGCTCAGCACCACATACGGCGCGCTGACGTCTCCCGAGACATACGCCGCCACCTCAACGCCGCTACCGGCGTGATGCAAGGCATTGCCGATCAGGTTGTTCAAGAGGCGTTTCATCGATACCCGACGCAACGGGAACGGCTGAATCGGCTCCAGGCGCAAGCGCACCCGCTCCTCGCTCTGGTTGTAAGGCGCCGCCACTTCACGCACCAGATCACTCAGGTCGACCTCTTCCACCGACTCGTCCCGACCATCACGAATGAACGCCAGGAACTGGTCGAGAATCGCGTCCATGTCTTCGATGTCACGCACCATGTCGTCGCTCAGGTCGCTGTGGTTGCCCATCAGCTCCAGCGACAGACGCAAACGGGTCAGCGGTGTACGCAAGTCGTGTGATACCCCGGCGAGCATCAATTCACGTTCGCGACCGGCCTGCTCAACGTCTTCCGCCATCTGGTTGAAGGCACGATAGACCTCGGTCATTTCACTCGGCGTGTCGCTGATCGGCAGACGCACGCTGCGGCCCTGACCCAGTTGTCGGGCGGCATCGACCAGACGTTTGAGCGGCTGATTGAGCTGGCTGACGAAAATCCACGCCGACGCGGTGGATAACAAGCCGATGGCGAGGAACCAGCCGAGTACGTTCCAGATTTTCTGGCCGCGCAACGGATGCGGGTACAGCGGTACTTTCAGCCAGCCATCGCCCAGGCTTGGCGCCCGGACCCAAAGCGCCGGCGGTGAATGCATGCGTAATCGCACTTCAGTGTCGGCGCCCAGCTCGGCCTGCATCTGTCGTTGGTAGATTTCACTGTAGGGCCAATGCTGCTCGCCCTCGGGAACACCGGCGCCCACCACTCGGATCAGTGTCGCGGCATCGGCAATCTTCGCCCGGTTTTCTTCGTCCGCTGCCCAGTAGGCGCGCAAGGTCAGCGCGACACCGTGGCTGTATTGACGATCCACCAGCACGTCCTCGTTCATCAACAGATAAACCAGGGTCAACGCCTTGGAAAACAACACGACGATCAGCACCAGCCAGAGGGTGCGAGCGAAAAAACTCTGGGGGAACCACACGGGGGTTTTCATAGACAACCGCTACACACTTTGCAGGAGCGAGCGAGGCTCGCAGAATTGCGGATCGCGAATCAACCGGGTGACGCATTAACCGGCTGACCCGCTCCTACAAATCACCGATCACTTGGTCGCGGTGCCGTCCGGAACGAACACGTAACCTACGCCCCAGACCGTTTGAATGTAGCGTGGTTTCGACGGATCAGGCTCGATCATCCGGCGCAGGCGGGAGATCTGGACGTCGATGGAGCGCTCCAGGGCATCCCATTCGCGGCCACGGGCCAGGTTCATCAGCTTGTCGCGGGTCAGCGGTTGACGCGCGTTCATCACCAGCGCCTTGAGAACCGCGAACTCACCGGTGGTGAGCATGTGTACTTCGTCGCCGCGCTTGAGTTCGCGAGTCGCCAAAGACAATTCGTAATCACCGAAGGTCACGCTTTCGTCTTCGCTGCCCGGTGCGCCCGGCACTGGCGCCGACTGACGACGCAGAACCGCTTTGACACGCGCCATCAGCTCGTCCGGGTTGAACGGCTTGGCCAGGTAATCGTCGGCGCCCAGTTCGAGGCCTTTGATACGGCTCAGCTCGTCGCCCTTGGCGGTCAGCATGATGATCGGGATCTGATTGTTCGCGCCGCGCAGACGGCGGCAGGCGGTCAGGCCGTCTTCGCCGGGCAACATCAGGTCGAGGACGACCAGGTTGAACACTTCACGCGCCAGCAGACGATCCATCTGTTCGGTGTTCGGTACGGCGCGGGCACGGTAGCCCTTGCTGACGAAAAAACGTTCCAGCAGGCTGCTGAGCCCTGGATCGTCGTCAACGATAAGAATTTTTTCGCCTTCAGCAGTTTGTGCAGTGCTGCTCATTGGATGCTCCTTTGATCTCGGTGCGCATTATGGCGTAGCTGCCGTTATACGCACCGTGTGCATTGTTAGCAGATTTTTCCTGTGCCGCCAGCGATACGGCCTTTATGCCTACAGGTTGCGATGCCCCCATCGGGCAGAACGGCGGTTATAATGCGCGGCCTTTTGTGTCGGGCAACGTCTGATCGTTACTGTCAGTGGCGGCTTTTTATTTTTACGCCTGGCAGTAATTTTTCGATTCCACGGGTCAATGGGATGCCTTTTGATCCAGGTAGCGGCGCTGGCCAGGCCGCTCAACCAGACTCGCCGGGCCTTATTCCCTGCGCCCGCGAGCCTGCTTTCACAATTTGTCAGGTGGTTTTATGGACAGCATCAACAGCCGCATCGCCGAGGAACTCGGTGTACGCCCACAACAGGTCGAAGCGGCCGTCGCGCTACTCGATGAAGGCTCCACGGTGCCCTTCATCGCCCGCTACCGGAAAGAAGTGACCGGCAGCCTCGATGACATCCAGTTGCGGCATCTGGAAGAGCGTCTGCGCTACCTGCGAGAACTCGACGAACGGCGCATCAGCATCCTTGCCAGCATCGAAGAGCAAGGCAAGCTGACCCCGCAACTTGAACGCGACATCAAGCTCGCCGACACCAAAACCCGCCTCGAAGACTTGTACCTGCCGTACAAGCAGAAGCGCCGCACCAAGGGTCAGATCGCCCTGGAAGCCGGCCTCGGCGAACTGGCCGACGGTTTGTTCAACGACCCGAACCTGACGCCAGACACCGAAGCCGCCCGCTTCGTCGACGCCGAAAAAGGCGTGGCGGACGTGAAAGCGGCCCTCGAAGGCGCCAAATACATCCTCATGGAACGCTTCGCCGAAGACGCCAACCTGCTCGACAAGCTGCGCAGCTACCTGAAGCAGGAAGCCACTCTGAGTGCCCGCGTCATCGCCGGCAAGGAAGAAGAAGGCGCCAAGTTCCGCGATTACTTCGAACACGACGAACCACTGAAAAGCATGCCATCGCACCGCGCCCTGGCGATTTTCCGGGGCCGCAACGAAGGCTTCCTCAGCTCCGCGCTGAAAGTCGGTGACGAACTGCCGGGCACCATGCACCCATGCGAAGGCATGATCGGTCAGCAATTCGGCATCGCCAACCAGAACCGCCCGGCCGATAAATGGCTCGGTGAAGTGGTGCGCTGGACCTGGAAGGTCAAGCTCTACACGCACCTGGAAACCGACCTGCTCGGTGAGCTGCGTGACGGCGCCGAGACCGAAGCGATCAACGTCTTCGCGCACAACCTGCACGACTTGCTGCTGGCAGCTCCCGCCGGCCCACGCGCCACGCTGGGCCTGGACCCGGGCCTGCGCACCGGCTGCAAGGTGGCGGTGGTCGACTCCACCGGCAAGCTGCTGGATCACGCCACGGTTTACCCGCACGTGCCGCACAACAAGTGGGACCAGACCATCGCCGTACTCGCCGCCCTGTGCGCCAAGCACTCGGTGGACCTGATCGCCATCGGCAACGGCACCGCCAGCCGTGAAACCGACAAACTCGCTGCGGACCTGATCAAAAAATACCCGGCGATGAAAATGACCAAGGTCATGGTCTCCGAAGCCGGTGCTTCGGTGTACTCGGCCTCGGAACTGGCCTCCAAGGAATTCCCGGACCTCGACGTGTCGATCCGTGGCGCCGTGTCGATTGCCCGTCGCCTGCAAGATCCGCTAGCCGAGCTGGTGAAGATCGATCCGAAATCCATCGGTGTCGGCCAATACCAGCACGACGTGTCGCAGTTGAAACTGGCGCGTGGCCTGGACGCGGTGGTCGAGGACTGCGTGAACGCCGTCGGCGTCGATGTGAACACCGCCTCCGTCGCGCTACTGGCGCGTATCTCCGGCCTCAATGCGACCCTGGCGCAGAACATCGTGACCCACCGCGATGAAAACGGCGCGTTCAAAACCCGTGCTGCGTTGAAAAAAGTCGCCCGTCTCGGCGAAAAGACCTTCGAACAAGCCGCCGGCTTCCTGCGTGTGATGAACGGCGACAACCCGCTGGATTCTTCCGCCGTTCACCCGGAAGCCTATCCGTTGGTGCAACGTATCGCAGCTGAAACCGATCGCGATATCCGCTCGCTGATCGGCGACGCAAGCTTCCTCAAGCGTCTCGATCCGAAGAAGTACACCGACGAAACCTTCGGTCTGCCAACGGTTACCGACATCCTGCAAGAACTGGAGAAGCCGGGCCGCGACCCGCGTCCAGAGTTCAAGACTGCCGAATTCCAGGAAGGCGTCGAAGACCTCAAGGACTTGCAACTGGGGATGATCCTCGAAGGCGTGGTGACCAACGTGACCAACTTCGGTGCTTTCGTCGATATCGGCGTGCATCAGGATGGTTTGGTGCATATCTCGGCACTTTCCGAGAAGTTCATCAAGGATCCGCGTGAAGCGGTGAAAGCCGGCGACGTGGTGAAGGTCAAGGTCATGGAAGTCGACATCCCGCGCAAACGCGTTGGCCTGTCGATGCGCATGAGCGACACCCCGGGCGAGAAGATCGACGGTGCTCGTGGCGCACGTCCAGGTTCGGCGCCGCGTCAGTCTTCGAGCACCGCACCGCGTAAAGAAACCACGGCAGCAGCTCCATCCAACAACGCCATGGCGTCGTTGTTCGCCAATGCCAAGCAGTTGAAGAAGCGCTGATGGAGGTCCCTGCGGGGTTGACCGAAAGCGCTTTTTTCAAGCTGCTGGGTTGCCGTTTGCACAGCCTTGAGGTCGGGGTGGCGCAAGTCGCCCTGGCCCTTGAGCCTGAGCTGCGCAATCGCGGTGGCAAGCTGCACGGCGGGGCGTTGTTCAGTCTGGTGGACATTGCCATGGGGCTGGCCTGTTCCAGCTCCCATGGTTTTGATCAGCAGAGCGCGACCATCGAGTGCAAGATCAACTACATCCGCGCTGTGGCTGAAGGCGAGGTGATGTGCACGGCGCGGGTCATTCACCCGGGCCGGCGCACGCTGGTGGTCGAAGCGGATGTGATGCAAGGCGACAAACTGGTCGCAAAAGCACAAGGCACGTTCGCTGTCCTGTAGCTAGCTGTCATCGATTTGAGTTAATTTCGGCGCTGCGAATCCTGTGGGAGCGAGCTTGCTCGCGATGGCGGTGTGTCAGACGACTTATTGTTGACTGATACTCCCTCATCGCGAGCAAGCTCGCTCCCACAGGGATTGCGCAGTTTCTGAATGACCGGCATTAGGCCTGTGCGGCTCGAAAAAACCAGGCGAAAACGCCAGTTTCAACTTCACCCTTGTAGACCGTCCTGCCCACCCCCATATTGGGGCGACTGACGCGTGAAGGAATCCAACTTGAGCGAACTTCTCAACCGCCGCCTGGCTCTGCTCGGCGAGCGCGCTAACCTCTCTCTGCTCGAACAGTGCCTTCACGGCATCGAACGTGAATGCCTGCGCGTGACGGGCGAAGGGCGCCTGGCGCAAACGCCGCACCCTGAAAGCCTGGGTTCCGCGCTGACCAACGAGCAGATCACCACCGACTATTCCGAGTCGCTTCTGGAGTTCATCACGCCTGCCCTGCCGGATCCGGCGGACACGCTGAGCAGCCTCGACAAGATTCACCGTTTTGCCTACAGCAAGCTCGGCAACGAGTACCTGTGGAGTCCATCGATGCCGTGCCCGTTGCCGGCCGAGGAAGATATCCCGATCGCCTACTACGGCACCTCCAACATCGGTCAGCTCAAGTACGTCTACCGCAAGGGCCTGGCCCTGCGTTACGGCAAGACCATGCAGTGCATCGCCGGGATTCACTACAACTTTTCCCTGCCGGAAAAACTCTGGCCGCTGCTCAAAGAAGCTGAAGGCTTTGTCGGCACCGACCGCGACTATCAGTCGTCGGCCTATATCGCGCTGATTCGCAACTTCCGCCGCTACAGCTGGCTGCTGATGTACCTGTTCGGTTCTTCGCCAGCGCTGGACGCCGGCTTCCTGCGCGGTCGTTCCCATCAGTTGGAACAATTTGACGCCGAGACGCTGTACCTGCCGTACGCCACCAGCCTGCGCATGAGCGATCTGGGTTACCAGAGCAACGCGCAAGCCGGGCTGACGCCGTGCTACAACGACTTGAACAGCTACACCGACAGCCTGCGCAAAGCGGTGGCCACGCCGTACCCGCCGTACGTCGAAATCGGTACGCACCAGGACGGTGAGTGGGTTCAGCTCAACACCAACATCCTGCAGATCGAAAACGAGTACTACTCCAACATCCGCCCGAAACGCGTGACCTACACCGGCGAGCGGCCGATCCAGGCGCTGATGGCTCGTGGCATTCAGTATGTCGAAGTGCGCCTGCTGGACATCAACCCGTTTATGCCGATGGGCATCGACCTGCCGGAAGCCCGCTTCCTCGACGCATTCCTGCTGTATTGCGCGCTGAATGAAAGCCCGCTGCTGACCGCCACCACCTGCGGCAACGCCACCTCGAACTTCCTCAGCGTGGTCAAGGAAGGTCGCCGTCCGGGCCTGCAACTGCAACGGGACGGCCAGCCGGTAGACATGAAAGAGTGGGCCTTGGAGCTGCTGGAAAAAATCGCCCCGTTGGCTGCGCTGCTCGATCAGAGCCACGGCGGTGACGCTCACAGCACAGCCCTCGACGCGCAACTGGCGAAGATCAAGGACCCGTCCCTGACCCCTTCCGCCCAAGTGCTGGCGGCAATGACTGAACACAAGGAAAGCTTCGCCCGGTTCTCCCTGCGTCAGAGCCAGGCTCACGCCGAATTCTTCCGCAGCGAACCGCTGGCGGCCGAAGAGCAGGCGCGCTTTGAAGAGTTGGCGCGCTCGTCGCTGGCTCAGCAAACCGAGCTGGAGCAGAACGAAGTCGGCGATTTCGACGTGTTTGTCGGGTCGTATCAGGCGAGCATTCTGGCGATCAGCAATTAAATTGGAAGGTCCTGCGGACCTTATCGCGAGCAGGCTCGCTCCCACATTGGATTTTCGGTGTGACCACAATTGTGTGGGCAACACTGAACCCAGTGGGAGCGAGCCTGCTCGCGATGACCGCGCAGCAGTCGCTGTCAGGTTTTTCCACTCATAAGCTAATTCTAAAAAGTTATTTATTTTTGAATTCTTAGATCATTTAGTCTCATTACACGCCGAAACCCCGGCCGCCTGATGAGGACTTTCATGATGAAACTGCACTTCCCCCTACGCCTCCTGGCGGCCGCGTCCCTCGCTGCGGCGAGCTTCTTCGCCCAGGCGGCAGACGTCACCGTTGCCTACCAGACCACCGTCGATCCGGCGAAAGTCGCGCAGGCCGATGGCAGCTACGAAAAAGCCACTCACGCCAAAATCGACTGGCGCAAATTCGACAACGGTGCCGACATCATCGCCGCCATCGCCTCCGGCGACGTGCAGATCGGCTACCTCGGTTCCAGCCCGCTGACCGCTGCGATCACCCGCAAAGTTCCGGTCGAAACCTTCCTCATCGCCACTCAGATCGGCGCCGCCGAAGCACTGGTGGCCCGCGACGGTTCCGGGATCAAAACCCCGCAGGACCTGATCGGCAAAAAAATCGCCGTGCCATTCGTTTCCACTGGTCACTACAGCCTGCTGGCCGCACTCAAGCACTGGAACATCGACCCGTCGAAAGTACAGATCCTCAACCTCGCACCGCCGGCAATCATTGCCGCGTGGAAACGCGGAGACATCGACGCTACTTACGTGTGGGACCCGGCGCTGGGCGTAGCCAAGGAGAACGGCAAAGTGCTGATCACGTCTGGCGAACTGGCCAGGTTCGGCGCACCGACCTTCGACGCCTGGATCGTGCGCAAGGATTTCGCCGAGAAGCACCCGGAAATCGTCACCGCCTTCGCCAAAGTCACCCTCGACGCCTACGCCAACTACCGCAAAGACCCACAAGCCTGGCTGGCCGATAAGGGCAACGTCGACAAGCTGGTGAAACTCTCGGGCGCCAAGGCCAGCGACATTCCGTTGCTGCTGCAAGGCAACGTCTATCCGCTGGCGGCTGACCAGGTGATCACCCTCGGCGCGCCGACCACCAAGGCCATCACCGACACCGCTGCGTTCCTCAAGGAACAAGGCAAGGTCGAAGCCGTGCTGCCGGACTACGCCCCATACGTCAGCGCCAAGTACATCACCAACTGATCAGGAGTAACCGCGATGGCCTTGCTTCAGCTGGAGCGCATCAGCGCACAGTACCCCGGCGCTGCCGAACCGGTATTGGCGGATATTTCCTTAAGCCTTGGGCCTCAGCAATTGCTGGTCGCCCTCGGCCCGTCCGGCAGTGGCAAGACCTCGCTGTTGAACCTGATTGCCGGTTTCGTCGAACCCAGTGCCGGGCGCATCACCCTCGACGGCGTGCCGGTCAAAGGTCCGAGCGCCGAGCGTGGCGTGGTATTCCAGGACGACGCGTTGCTGCCCTGGCAGAACGTGTTGGCCAACGTTGGTTTCGGTCTGGAACTGGCCGGTGTGCCGCGTGATAAACGCGAAATCCGCGCCCGGGAAATGCTCGCACTGGTCGACCTTGCAGGATTTGATGAACGCCGCATCTGGCAGCTGTCGGGCGGCCAGAAGCAGCGTGTCGGCCTGGCCCGCACCCTCGCCGCCGACCCGCGCGTGTTGCTGATGGACGAACCTTTCGGCGCCCTCGACGCCTTCACCCGCGAACAGATGCAGGAACTGCTGCTGCAAGTCTGGCGGCGCACCGCCAAACCGGTGTTCCTGATCACCCACGACATCGAAGAAGCGGTGTTCCTGGCCACAGACCTGATTCTGTTGGCACCCAACCCTGGGCAAATCGTCGAGCATTTGAAGCTGGATTTCGGTCAGCGTTACGCGGCCGGTGAATCGGCTCGGGCGATCAAATCCGACCCGCGTTTTATCGAAACCCGCGAACACGTCCTTGCCCGCGTGTTCTCCCAACGGCAGGAGCGTGCCTGATGAGCAGTTATGAAATCCCGGCCGCCACGGTCAAAGTGTCCAGCCCTTCATCAGTAATTTCAGTCCGTCGCAGCCTCAGCACACGCTGGATCAGCCTGTTGACGCTGTTTACGCTGCTTGGTCTTTGGTGGACGGTGACCGCCAGTGGCCTGATCGAGCCCTTGTTCCTTCCGCCGCCGTCCGCCGTCCTGCAAAAAGGTTGGTTGCTGGCGACCACGGGCTACATGGACTCAACCCTCTGGCAGCATCTGGGCGCGAGCCTCAGCCGTATCGGCTTGGGTCTGGGCTTCGCCGTTTTGAGCGCCGTGCCGGCCGGTATCGCCATCGGCCATAACCGCATCGCGCGCGGTGTTCTCGATCCACTGATCGAGTTCTACCGGCCGATTCCACCGTTGGCCTATCTGCCGTTGATCGTGATCTGGTGCGGCATCGGTGAGCTGTCCAAGGTGTTGTTAATCTATCTGGCGATCTTCGCCCCGATCGCCATCGCCACCGCGACTGGCGTACGCACCGTCGACCCGGCCAAGTTGCGCGCCGCGCAGTCGTTGGGCGCGACTCGGGTCCAGCTGATTCGTCATGTGATTTTGCCGAGTGCCTTGCCGGAGATTCTGACCGGCGTGCGGATTGGTCTTGGCGTGGGCTGGTCGACGCTGGTCGCCGCCGAGCTGATCGCCGCCACCAGCGGCTTGGGCTTCATGGTGCAATCGGCCGCACAATTTCTGGTGACTGACGTGGTGGTGCTGGGGATTCTGGTGATCGCACTGATCGCCTTCGCCATGGAAATGGGCCTGCGCGCCCTGCAACGCAAACTGGTGCCGTGGCATGGCCAGGCGCATTGAGTATTCATGTGGGAGCGGGCTTGCTCGCTCCCACAGTCGACACCCCCGGATTGAAGAGAAAGCCATGAGCAGCCTGACCATCACCCCACTCAGCACCGCCCTCGGCGCGCAGATCAGCGGCGTCGATATCTCTCAACCGCTAAACCTCGAACAGCGCGATGCAATCGAGCAGGCGTTGCTCCAGCATCAGGTGTTGTTCTTTCGTGATCAGCCGATCAACCCGCAACAGCAAGCACGCTTCGCAGCGAATTTCGGCGACCTGCATATTCACCCGATCTACCCAAATGTGCCGGAACAGCCGCAAGTGCTGATCCTCGATACAGCCGAAACCGACGTGCGCGACAACGCCGTGTGGCACACCGACGTGACCTTCCTGCCGACCCCGGCCCTCGGTGCGGTACTCAGCGCCAAGCTGTTGCCCGAGTTTGGTGGCGATACGTTGTGGGCCAGCGGTATTGCGGCTTATGAAGCGCTGTCAGTGCCATTGCAACAACTGCTGCAAGGTCTCACCGCGACCCACGACTTCGTCAAATCCTTTCCGCTGGAACGCTTTGGAACTACGCCTGAAGCACTGGCTCAGTGGGAAGAAGCGCGCAAGAAAAATCCTCCGCTGTCGCACCCGGTGATCCGCACGCACCCGGTGAGCGGGCGCAAGTCGCTGTTCGTCAATGAAGGCTTCACGACGAAGATCAATGAGCTGTCGGAGACGGAAAGCGAGGCGATTCTGAAGTTGTTGTTCGCCCATGCTACCCGGCCGGAATTTACCATTCGCTGGCGTTGGCAGGAGAACGATGTGGCGTTCTGGGACAACCGCGTGACCCAGCATTTTGCCGTGGATGATTACCGGCCAGCGCGGCGGGTGATGCATCGGGCGACGGTGCTGGGGGATGTGCCGTTTTAAGCGCACACCTTCAGTTTCTTTACCGACAGGTATGGCCCCATCGCGAGCAAGCTCACTCCCACATTGGATTTGGGTTGACCACAAATCTGTGACCAACCTGAAACCCTGTGGGAGCGAGCTTGCTCGCGAAAGCAATCTGACAGGCGCCAGCAGATCTGGCGCCTGACACTTACTCCGCCGTCGACGGCTTCTCCCACAAATTGATCCCGCCTTCCTGGGCAAATCGGTCAATCTCCGCCAGTTCCTCAACGCTGAAGCTCAAATTCTTCAACGCCCCGACGTTCTCGATAATCTGCTCCGGGCGGCTGGCGCCGATCAGTGCAGAGGTCACACGTGGGTCGCGCAGGGTCCAGGCCAGAGCCATTTGCGCCAGACTTTGGCCACGGCGTTTGGCGATTTCGTTAAGGCCGCGCACAAGGGCGATGTTGGCATCGGACAAGTGCGAGGCCTGCAACGAACCACCCCCCGGACGATTAACCCGCGCATCGGCCGGCACGCCGTTAAGGTACTTGTCAGTCAACAGCCCCTGGGCCAACGGCGTGAAGGCAATCACCCCCGCGCCGAGTTCGTCGGTGGTGTCCAGCAGGTCCTTCTCCACCCAACGGTTGAGCAAGTTGTAAGCCGGCTGGTGGATCAGCAGCGGGACTTTCCACTCTTTCAGCAACGCAGCCATTTCGCGGGTTTTCGCCCCCGAATAGGACGAGATACCGATGTACAACGCCTTGCCCTGCTGCACCGCAGTCGCCAATGCACCAGCGGTTTCTTCCAGCGGAGTGTCCGGGTCGAAGCGGTGGGAATAGAAGATGTCCACGTAGTCGACACCAAGGCGTTGCAGGCTCTGATCGAGGCTGGCCAGCACGTATTTACGTGAGCCACCGCCCTGGCCGTAAGGGCCGGGCCACATGTCCCAACCGGCCTTGCTGGAGATGATCAGTTCATCGCGGTACTGCTTGAAATCTTCGCGCAGCAAACGGCCGAAGTTGATCTCGGCACTGCCGTATGGCGGGCCGTAGTTGTTGGCCAGGTCGAAGTGATTGATGCCCAGGTCGAAGGCAGTACGCAGCAAGGATCGCTGGGTATCGATCGGCGTGCTGTCGCCGAAGTTGTGCCACAGGCCCAGCGACAGTGCCGGCAGCACCAGCCCGCTGCGACCGACGCGGCGGTAAGGAATGGAGTCGTAACGATCAGCAGCAGCGGTGTAGGTCATCGAACCCTCTCTTGTTTTAAACGACGAAGTCGTCAGCGTTGCCCAGCATACGCTCAGGTAAACGCAGATAAACGTCGGACTCGACTAAATGCTGAAACGTTTCACAAACTTTCATCACTGACCTCAGGGGGATCAAAAGATCGCAGCCTGCGGTGTTGTGGTTCAGTTTTTTTGAACCGCTCTGTAGGAGCATTAGGCCGCTTGCTGCTCAAACAGCGCAGGCGGCAGGTGGTTCGAGGCGGAGT